>DNHA01000283.1:3027-3514 GCA_003486025.1 Micrococcaceae bacterium
GCCATCACGCCTTGCGCCACAACATCAGTTCTTTCGGTGCTCACGCGCTCGCTCCCGGCTCGGTGGGGGTCGAGTGGGGGAATGTTCGTCCCGGTTCATATGAGGCCGTCTCGTTGGCGTCTAGCGGTTCCTCGGTTGGCAACTGGTGCTTGCTATCACCGTCATGAGTCAAAGCCTGGGTCTTGCGAGTGCTGCTGGGTCGGGGACTACGTCCCGGGGTCACCGTAGGTGTGGTGCGTATCCCGATCATGTTTTCGGGCCGGTCTCCGACCTTCACGTCGGCGAGGCATGAGCGGCAGTTGTGGGCTGGTTCCGTGTCGTGGTCTCCGCATGGCTTGGCTTTGGGTGCTTCGTGGCCTTCGGGCGCTGTGCCTGTCCAGTGCCGGCCATGCTCGGGGTAGACGTTGGGGGTTCTCTTCACGAATGATCCGTCGGCATGGGTTTCGGTGGCGTAGGCGGCGAGGGCTCGGATGCAGTGGCCGAAGTC
>DNHA01000283.1:3564-7379 GCA_003486025.1 Micrococcaceae bacterium
CGGTTGTTGAGCCAGTCGGGGCGGACGGCCATCATCATCGCTGTGAGTCGTTGGCCTTGCTGGTCGGTGAGTTTCATAATCATCCTCAATAGAAATTTGTTTGCGGCGAACGTTGCGCGGCTCGCGTTAAGTTAGGTGACGATCGCCGCTTTTCATGACCCATTTTTTCTTTAAAAGTCTTACCCCTCGGGGGTGAGACAAAGACGTAACTAGTTGTTCTTAAGTTCTTCCACTGCTGTTACCACTCTAAAAAGTGGCATTGCCACCCCTGTTTGCCACTTTTGCCACTCTGTCTATTTGGGTGGCGAGGCTGTCAGATCGGGATGCTTTAGCCATTCTTCGTTGTTCTCGAATGCGGTTTGGCAGTGTTCGCAGGTGTCCACAAATTTGTGCTGTTTTTCGTGGTTCTTTCGATGCCCTCCGACGGCCCCCGCAACGGACCTTTTTTGGATGATTCCAAGAGCCGTTTGATGTTTCACGTAGTCGTGTAATTCGTAGGTGGTAGGACTCAATTTCTTTAGTAATCCTTGGTCGATGAGTTCCTTGAGCACGGGCCTGCCTCGGGTCTCGCAGGAGCGCGCTGAGAGCTTCCCGTCGATCAGTGGGGACTTGGTTCCCTTGTGCGCTGCGAGGTTGTTCTTCGCTGCCCTGAGCATCAAAGACAGGTGCAGAACAATCCCTGCGTCGGACAGCGCATCGATCTTCGGGTTGTCCAGATAGTCGAGCGTGATCTTAATGAACGGGCGCTCGTCTTTCTCGGTCATGGAAGGCTCCAATCTTGTAATCATTCGGTTTGACTTGGAATTATGCCGTTTTCGCGAGAAACTGTTCTTTCATCCCCTAATGGAGGTCCTATGGATTACACTTGGCTTTTTTATGGAGCATTGTTCTTGCTAATTGGCGCGGTTTTCGCCTACGTCGGAAAAACCTGGCCTCGTCCTAATGCAAAAGTGGAAAACCCGAAGAGCAAGGGGTGGTCTTTCCCAGAAATATGCGATCTCCTTGGCGTTGGCATAAACGTTGTCGGTGCAATATTGGTCGCTGTCGGGGCGGGCATGAGCATTCCTATCGGAACTTTCCCGCTGCACTGGTTGGCATTGATCATCGTCTGCGTAGCTTCGATAGTTTTGCTTTTGATTGCACTACGTCGGAAGTTGAAGGCGGCTAAGGTCTGACCGCTCTCAAAGACCGCCAGAGGATTGCTATGGTCACTCAGCACATCAGGCATCTCGCCGGTTGATGCGGCGGGNNAGCAAGTAAGGGATCTAAGTACGTGCGGGATCGCTAGCGGCTAGGCATCCTTCTTGTTGATTCGTCGGGTCCAGTGCCATCCGCCGGCGTGTTCGTAGAACCTAACGGGGGAGCGGTCGCCGTTCTCTTCCATGACTTCGCGGCGCATCCGTTTGGCGTCTTCCTTCGACGCACACCAGACCTTCTTGCAGTACGGATCCGGGCAGACGGGCCGAGGGGAGCGGTACACGCGGCGGGTAGGTTGAGCGCTCATGCTGATACCTTCTCTCGAGTGACAGTGATCCAACCCAGTGCGCGGGCCTCGCTGCGGCAGTCAGGGCAGTAGTCCGCCTGCAGGCTGCGCGGGTTTCCAGCGTGTTCGATGCCGCAGCGCCCACAGGTCAGCTGGCCATAGAGCGGCTGGTGTGGCGCGATAGCGCGGGTGGCGAGGATGGTCATGATTCAACTTTCAGGTTGGGCTGTGTATCTCGAGGTACTGCTGTTTTGTATCCGCCGAATTCGTTGTATCCAGGCACATGCCGCGAGGAGTAGTGCTCGCGGACGTCGCGGGTCGGAGCGCCCCGCACTTTCCATGCCTCCGGGTATCCAGCCGGGTACTTGTACGTGTAGCCACCGTTTGGCTTCATCTTCGTTTCGATGATCGGCAAGTCACGCCACCCGGGCCAGCAGTGATCCAGTAGTAGTTCCGAGGCCTCAGTTTCCCTATCGGTGATTGCTGTCCACCAGTCGCATCCGGCGCAGTAAACGCGCTCGAGGCGGCCACCCACGCAATAGCATTCGAGGCGATCACGCACCAAGCGGGCATCGTTGCAGGTGCATCGAAGGTCAGCGGTGTACGTGAACGACGGGTGGTAACTGCCGGATCCGCTTCGGCCAGTGATCGATTCGACCCACCCTTGGTACATCTTGAACTTGTCATTTACCCAGCGTCGGTTGGCGGCGTCAGCGGCATCGAAGTCGTCCGGATGGAATTCCTTGGAGGTAAACCCAAGCGGGGCGATGGGTTTCTTGTCGCCCATCCCGTACGGGCGGGAACCATCTTCCAGTTCCGCGCCGATGTTCTTCAACTCGTCGGGGTGCCGGGTATCGCAGTCCTTGCAAATCTTGCAGGACACCCACGCGGTGGAACGGATGTTGGCGAGGCCTACCGTGTAGTCAAGGCAAACCTGTCCCGCCACAGCGAATTCCACACTGCGCTTTTGCTCTCCACAGATTGAGCAGTGCAGGTCTTCCCAGCTGTAGTAAAAAGTCAGCTGCTTCAATCCGCTCTCCGGAGCGCTTGGCAGATCGAAAATGGAAAGCTGCCCCAACATCATCGTGCTCATGCTGCTATCCATCCGTAGTTTCGTTTGCGGGCCATGGCCGGGGCAGTAGCAACCACGCACTGTGCTGCGCCCTGGGATCCTGACTGTGTGCGGCCATCCACAACCTTGAAAGTTGCTGGGCCGGTGATCGTCGCGCCGTGTCGTGCGGCGACTGCGGGAAGATCCTGTTCGGCCTCGAACTTGAGGGCAGCGAATGGGATCGTGTCATCGGTGATGGGCCAGACTGCCCGGAAGATGGTCATCGGCTGAGTCCCGCGTTTTGGAGCTCTACAGCCAGCAGGGTTTCCATGGTCGGAACCCAACCGCGCAAGCCCTCATTGCGGATGACTTCGACGTGACATGCGCAGTTCTTCGTCTTCGCGCACACACCCTCAAAGGGGACCCTGCAGCATGCTTGCTTGCATCCGTCACGCTTACTCATCGGTAATCACTCCCCGGCTGGCCAGCCTCGTTCGATTTCGTGCACTCGTTATCGTGATTGCTAGCCCTCGGGCATCGCTTGTTCCCGCAGCCCGGGCACAAGATCATGCGATTCAGTGGACCGTTCATGATGTCGGCAAAGGTCATGCCGGGGGTGGATTTGATGACGCGTTGCAGTTCGATGGAACATGTCCCGCATTCGCAGATTTCCCCGGGCGTATATGCGATGAACTTGCCGTACGCGTTGCGAGTTACTAGGCCATCTCCGAACAGCAGCTTGAGAGCCGCAGCCTGCTCGCCCATAGTCTTTCCGATGGGCCAGGGGGCCGTGGTGACCCAAACTGGTCGGGCAACATCCTTCGGTTCGGGCAGGTCCAGCCATGACAAGTCCGGCTCGGGCTGGTGCTTTTTGAGGTAGTCGCGGGCTGATTCAGTCATCGTTTTCTCCTGTTTTTGGGTATAAAAATTGGGGCCGCCCTGCCCCCAAGGAAGGGCGGCCCCGGTATCTGGGTGAGCTAGTTAGCTCAGAAGGGCGGTTCTTCGGCGCCGGGGTTGCCCCAGCCGCCCGCGTTCGGGTTATTCGCCCCGGGCTGAGGCTGTCCACCGAATCCGCCTTGCTGGCCTCCGAAGCCCTGCCCCTGCTGCCCGCCGCCGAACCCTTGGCCGTTTCCCTGCTGTCCAAAGCCGCCACCGTTGCCACCGCCGCCGCGCTGAGTGCGGGTGACCTTCGCACTGGCGTTCTTCAACGACGGGCCGACCTCCTCAATCTCCAACTCGGTCACGTTCCGCTTCTCGCCCTCTTTGGTCTCATAGGACCGG
>DNHA01000283.1:7396-8514 GCA_003486025.1 Micrococcaceae bacterium
ACGACTCGCATGCCCTTGGTCAACGTCTCAGCAACGTTTTCTGCAGCCTCTCGCCACACCGAAGCCCGGAGGAACAGCGTGTCGCCGTCCTTCCACTCATTCGTCTGCCGGTCAAGGGTGCGCGGGGTTGACGCGATGGTGAAGTTCGCAACCGCCGAACCGCTCGGAGTGAAACGGAGTTCGGGGTCTGCCGTGAGGTTCCCGATCACCGTGATTACTGTTTCGCCTGCCATGGTTATGCCGCTTCTTTCTGATAAGTCGTGCGATTGAATTCGTTGTCGAGCAAGTACCACTGGCCGGTGGTCCTGTCGTAGATCGGCTCGTCCTCGGGGGACTGCCACCGGCTGAGCTTCCACCCGTACGCCCGGGCCTGTTGGGCGAGGTCTGCATCTGATTCGATGCGCCCGTTGATGTCTGAGCAGAGGACCATGATGTTCGCTGGCCGGTCGAGGGCCTTGGATCCGCCCATTCCGCGCCCTGCTCGGTGTTGCGGGACGTAGGTGTCTTCGCGGCCCATGCACCCGCACGGACAGTGCAAGTCCCTTGCGAGGTAGGGGGCGAACTGGCGGCGGTTCATTCCCCGCGCCCCGCCACCTGATACATGGCCCGGACACTCGCGCCGATGGACTGGTACGCCCGCAACTCCGACTCGAGAGCCTTCGCCAGCCGGTCTGCATACCGGTAAGCAGCATCCGCGATGTCCCGCGTTTCCCGCTCCGTCTCGGTGGCCAGCTCCGCCGCGTACTTCTTCTCATGCGCGGCGCCGGCGTGCTCCATGTACGCCCGGGCGAACGCCTGGTCATAGTCACGGTCCGCGGTCAGGAACGCTTTGTAGCGCTCGTTGCAGACCGCGGCGCTGTTCGCTATCCGATCACTGATGTCCCGGATCCGGGCTTCGATCGATACCGGGTTCAGTACGTCGAGGCTCATGCCGCGACTTCGCCATCTTCGATCACGTAGGCGTCGTCCCGGTCGCCAACCATTTCGATCCAGATCTGGAAGTCATGCTCTGCGGCTTGGTCGCGGATCAGCTCGAGGCTGTCCGAGTCCAGCAGGGAACCGTCCGCGATGCGGATGACGCGCAAGCCCGGGTTCAGAGCGATAGCCATGGCTAGCGA
>DNHA01000283.1:8567-14635 GCA_003486025.1 Micrococcaceae bacterium
ACCGGGAACTTAGCCGCAGCCAGCCCGTCAGCCTTCGTCTGGGCGATGGTTTCCAGCTCTGCGGTGAGTCCTGCCGATTCGTCAGCGGCGGCCTTGTGGTTGGACGCCACGACGCGGGCGGCCTTGAAGTCGCGGACCTGTCGGTTCGTGGATTCGGCGTTGTCGATGCGTGCCTGGATACCCTCGAGGTCCGGCTTCGGTTGGGCCTGCAGGTCAGCGACTCGGACGGTGGCAGCTGCCCGATCGTTGATGGCTTCGTCCAGCTTCGCCTGAAAGGTTTTGATCTGCTCGACCATCTGGTCGATGCGCTGATCTAGCCCGGCAACGTGGTCCGTCGCATCCTTGTGTGCCGCGATGAGGTCAGAACCTGCCCGGTACTGACCCAATAGATCAGAGACGCTTACCTCGTCCGCTGGCAGGTCAGCGGGGAAGGTCGGCAGGCCGGCCATCTGTCCGGACAGTTCCTTCACGCGGCGGTTCACGTCCGAGCGACGGTCAAACACGTCCTTGCGCTCGGCCTCGAGAGCGTCCGGGCTGAACGGCAGCTCCACCAGTTCCAGCAGTGCTTCCAGCTGGGCCCGGTCCGAAAGCTGCGTGAAGGCCAGCGGATCCAACGACAGCTTGCCGATCAACTCGTCCAGCTTCGCCTGCCCCTTGGAGAACGTGGCGCCGTCCGCGGACTTCACCGTGAGGCGGGATCCGGACGGGGTGAACGTGCGGGTTACAACAAGGTCCTCGGTTTCGAGAACGATCTCCGCCTTGTCTTCGCCGTCCCGGATCGGCCGCGGGGTGGTCTTCGCATTCACGCCGCCGAGTGCTGCGGTGATGCTGTTGAGGACTGAGGTCTTGCCCTGCCCGTTTTTACCGGCAACGATGACCAGATTCCCGTCCGGATCCGGCTTGATTTCGACGGACTTAGCGCGCATGTAGTTCGTGGTCGTAAGGCTAATGATCTTGCTCATGGTCAGACTCCTTGAGGTCTTAGGCTGCGTGCTTGTGGGAATCGATCTGCGGGAGTGCAGACCCTTCGGCGATGCTGTTCAGTTCGCCGCGGTGATACGCCTGGGCAAGTTCTTCGCGCCCCGTCTTCGAGTAAGTGACTGAGAAGCTGGTCTTCACCGTTGCCGGGTACCGCTTGATACCCGGGATGATTTCGCCGGACTCCGGGTCAATCAACTGGCCATCATCCGTTTCAATCGAGGACTTCAAGATGCCGTCCAACCACACCTTGTTGATCCGCTTCTCCTTGCGCTCGGCCTGCGCCGGGATCACATCGGTGATAATGCCGTCCTTCGGTTCCGCCCACTCGAAGAGGCTGGCCGCATCGACAATGTCGTCGTAACCCTTCGCCTCCGGCAGTGTCACCTGCCCGACCTTCTGGCCATTCGGCAGGAGGATCGCGAAGGACTTGGTGCCCTCGGCGTCATACCGGCGCAGCAGTTCGTCCAGCAGGTCGGCGCGTTCATCCTTGAGGAAGCTGGTCAGGTCATCCGCGAAGGCCTTGATGAGGCCGAGGCGGAGGTTCATCTGGCGGATGTTATTCACTGGGGTGATGTTCTCGATGCTCATGCCACGTTCCGTTCTGAGAGGTTCTTGCCTTCGGTGGTGATTTGGTCGATGACCAGTTGTGGTGCGCCGAGCCCGTTGGCCTTGGCCAGCAGGTCTAGGAGTGCGGGACGGGAGTTGCGGGCCTTGATGATTTCCTTGGCCCAATCAACCTGAGGTGACGCCTGCTGTTGGTCGGCAACTACTGCCGGGCGCTGGGCCTGCTGCGGTTCCGCACCTTCGACGCCCTGCTCTTCCTTCGCGGCCCAAAGATCGCCCTTGTGCCAAAGATCCAAAGCCACACCGAACCGCATGCCCGCATTTCGGAGAGCATCGCCGATGGCTTCCTTCACGCCGTTCGGATTGTTCTTCCCGTCAGCGTCCCCATAGCCGAGGCGAGTCACACCGCCGATGGTCAACCGGATCCACAGCCCGCCGTAGTTGTCGAACTGGGGGAGTCCGTGCTGGTCCATGGCCACCGGCTCCCACGACCATTCCGGGTCTACCTCGAGGAGTCGGTCAGTCAGTGCTGCGTGGCCCACGTAGTCCAGGTGAACGGCGGGGAGTCCGTGGTAGCCGCCGCACTCGCGGCACTGGCCCTTCTGGGAGTCGCGCTTGTACGGCTTCGGGAGCTTGTTGATCTGCCCGGGATTGAACGGCGCCCGGAGCCTCGTCCAGATTTCAGTGTTGTCGCTCATGACTTTCCTTTCGGCTTGCACAGGTCGTGGTGGAGGCGCATGGCCTGATCGTTGGTGATGGTTTCGTACTGGCCATCGGAGTAGGTGACCAGCCACATCGGCTGGCCCTTGGTGGGGATTGGTGCGCAAGAAACTGCGATGGGGTCGAATACCGGGGCGGGAGTGGATGCTGCGGCTGCTGGTGCGGCAATGGCCAAAGCGATCACCGGGACCGCCCACGCGCTGGCCTTGAGGATCTGACGGCGAGTATCACCATGCTCTGGGCATTCGCTGTTGATCGGATCCAGCTGGGCTTTGCGTTCCCACTCGGGGCAGTCACCGGACGGGCACTTGCAATCACTCACAGCGCACCGCCCAGAATTGCCACGGCCCAGATAGCGCCATAAACTCCGGCTGCCACTGCGAGGATCTGCAACGCCTGGCCAACCATCACGCCGCGGTCCGTCCACCGGATCGGCTCCCGACTCATGCCGCCCACCTCAACGCCGGAATCGGAGCAGGAACAAACCGAGGCGAAAGAATCAACCGGCACTTCTCACTGATCACGTCATCGCACTGCACCAAATAGTCGGCCTTCGCAGGACCGTACTCAGGATCACCAACACGCCACTCGAGGTCCGCCCGATCATCCTCACAAACGGCCTTGCCTTCGATTTCCTCGAGCAATTCCGCAAGGTCAGACTCACGGACCTCAACCTGCAGCGCCGTGCTCAACCGCCGGACTTCCCCAGTCCAAGGATCGCCCTCAGTCAAGAACCCGTGCTGCCTGTAGTAAGCCGTGACTTCGCTAATCAGGGTCGTCTTTGCCGCCACATAGGCGGGCTTCTCCAAAACACTCATTGGTATACTCACTTTCAAACATTGTTTTCGGTTGGGCTCGCACGCTTCTCAAGGGAGTGCGGGCCCAATTTTTTATGCGGCGTACGCGTGCCGATTCAGGAACCGGTCAATAGCTTCGGGCCGAATCTTCCAAGCCCCTCGAAGTCCTGGCATCTTCGAACCAGCCAGATCACCTCGACGCAACAGTTCTCGAACCGTCTCCGGATGCATGTCCAGTTCCTTGGCCGCGGCGTTCACGCCCATGACCTTGCTCATGCGACCAGCCTCAGCGCTTCCCGGATGCCCACCCATGTGTACTGGTGGCCACCGTTGCGGGACTTGGTAGTCGAGGTGTTATCGGCGACCTTCTCGATCAGTCGGCGCCGGGCTGCGTTCCGGAAAACGCTGCCAACCATGTTCGGGTTGGGCGCCGGCCGCATTGCTAGCCGAAGATCATCCGCATTGAAGCGGCGTCCCTCGGAGGCCCAACGTTCGATCAGGTTCGTGGCGTCTTCCCGCCAAGTCAGATCATCTAGAGCTAGTGGTGTAGCCATGTCGGCGTGTCCTTTCCAAGAAGATTTTGCAAGTGCTAAGCAGCAATTTTGATAGTGGCGATTGCTTCTTTGGCGTCGAAAAGGACAGTGACGTCGACTCCGAGTGCCTCCGCGATGCGCTCCGCGGTTTCGGGCTTGCATCCGGTTCGGTCTCCCGATGCGAGCAAGCTGATCATCGTTTGCGAAACCTCTGCGCGACGAGCCAGGCTTCGCTGGGTGATCTTGCGGAAGTCGACGGGCCTGCCTGCTTTGATGTCATCCATGTCCTGCTTTGTATAGATGAACTTCTTGAATCGATCTGTGGATGAGAGTTGCATGTAGGTTCCTTTCTGCCAGCGGCGTTTGGTGCGGAAGGGTGACATGAGGTGCCTTTCGTTGTAATCGCGTCCAGCAACTGCTGGTAGTAATAGTATGCACCACTAGTAATCACTTTTGCAACTGCTGATTGCAACGAATTGGCGCGGAACTTAGGGAATGTGCAGAAACCAGCGGAATAATTAGTAATCACCAACGGTCATATCGGGCACAATTGCTAGTAATCACTTAGGACATGCGTCCGATTGAACCGCCTAGCCAGAGCAGAGCAGCCTAATCCCATGACAAACAACTTCCCGCCCCAAGGAATTCAGGCACTAATCCTGAACAAAAAGCGCGACCGAAGCATGGAAGCACTCTCTAAAGCGTGCGGCGGCAACCCGTCTCGAGCCAACCTTCAAAGACTCGTCTCCGAACCCGTCAAGGGATTTCCGAGAGACGTTGACATTGTCCGCGGCCTGGCTCGCGGACTCGGCGTTCGAGCCCTTGATGTAGTCGTGGCCTTCTCGATATCACTCGGCTTGCCAATCGGGCTTGACGATGACTCGAGCCTCACGCTCGAGGGCGCCGGCAGGCTTCCTGATGCATCGAAGGACCTTCTGCGTTCGATGGCGGATCAGATGCTGTGGTGGCAAGAGCAAGTGGACACCCAGGATGATGCTGCGGGGACGGCCCCGGAGGGAGCGCATAACAATGTGCACCAGCTACCGGCTCCCGTCTGGGATAGAGCTGCGGCCGATAAGGGTGAATCGGGTATCGAGCACGATCAGCTGCCTGACGACTAGTCGGTAACGCTTCAGAAACAATCGTCACAGATTCAACTAACTGACACCTCATGCCCTTATGGTCGAACATATGTTCGAACAAGTATTGAGGCAGCTCAGTATCCAAGTCATCGAATGCGAGCTACCAAACGACTGGTGGGGCGCCTATGACATCCAGACAAACACCATCGGCCTTCGGCACCACCTAGCCCCCCTCCAGCGCCGCTCAACCCTCTCCCACGAGGTAGCGCACGCAGCCCTCGAACACGACGGCCACAGTCTCACTCAAGAACGCGACGCAGAAGAACTCTCCGCAGCCTGGCTCATCATGCACGGCGACTTCCAACAAGCATCACGCATCTACAACACACCAACCGCCCTTGCGCACGAGCTCAACGTCCTGCCTAGAGACGTCCACGCCTACGTTCGCATGATTCAGCGCACCCAAAAACAAGGAGGAACCCCATGGCGACAGGACGTGTAACCGACACCTGGCACCTCAAAGACCGCAAGACCAGATCCAAGCGCTACGGCATCGGCAAACGCTGGCAAGCCGTATGGACAGATGACCGCGGCACCGAAGAAAAGCGATCCTTCGAAATGAAGGACGCCGCCAAAGCATGGATCGACAGCAAAGTCGCAGCGAACCTGCGAGACCCCCGCGGGCTCAAACCGGACATCCTATTCACTGAGTACTTTGCCGAGTGGCGCGCTAATCAAATCCACCAGCGCGAAAACTCACTCAGCTCCATCGACTCACACACCAAGAACTGGATTGTTCCCTCATTCAAGGGGATGACCATGCAAGCAATTGGGCGCCCGGAAATTCAGGCGGCCGTCACCAGCTGGGACGTGGGCGGGAATGCTGCGTCGACGATAGAGCTCATGTACACCTATCTCAGCGGCATTATGTCCGATGCAGTGTTGGATAAACGGATCCTTGAGACGCCCTGCGTAAGCATCCGGCTACCGGAGAAGGTGCGTGTACTTATCCGCCCGCTGACCGTTGATCAGGTGCGGGCAATTTACGAACAGATGGTCGGGCCGTGGAAAGCTGGTCTTCTACTGGCTGCTGCGACAGGATTGCGCCCGGGGGAGTGGCGTGGCCTCACAGTGGACAACGTTGACCTTACTGCTGGCGTGCTGCAGGTCAACCAGCAGGTGGCTACGAAATTGGTAAGTGACCCGAAGTTGGGGCCTCCCAAAACTGTATTCTCCTATCGCGATGTGAGTCTCGGGCCGGAGATAGTTGAGGTGCTGCGCCCCTTGGTTCGGACGCCTGGAGTCCTTGGCTTGTTGTTTCATCTGGACGGGACGATTCTTACCCAGGCTAGGTCTTCCCGGGCATGGGATCTAGCGCGAACTACGTTGCC
>DNHA01000283.1:14641-15377 GCA_003486025.1 Micrococcaceae bacterium
ATTGCTGGGGGTGCCTCACCTGTCGCGGTGGCGCATAGACTGGGGCATAAGGATGCCACCGAAACACTGCGCACATACAGCCATTTATGGCCGGATGACGAGGATAAGATGGCCCGGATGTCGGATGTTGGAGAGTTGCTGACTCGCACCTCAACCGCCACCATTCCGCCACAAGCGGCCTAGTTGCCAGTATTCATGCGGCTGGTTGTTCTATGTCACGTAGAACGGGGGCTAGGCATCGGGGCCGCTTGATCCCGGTGTTTATAAGGATTTCGAAGGCCCGCCCCATTTCCCCCTTACAGTCATAAGCCCTATGTTTTCGGGGGGCACAGGGGGCCGACCGCCACGAAACCGCCACGGATCTTAGATGGCACGTTCTAAACTGTCGGTTCGGCCTCGTATTCTCGTTCCCATGGAAAGTGTTGAAGTCAGATTCACGACGGCGGGCCAACCGCTGCGGGTGCTCCGACAGGGGCGTGAGTGGAGAGTCATTGCTGAACCTACTCGTTGGTTCGAACGATTCAACTGGTGGGAGTCGGAGCTGCGTGCGCCGAAGGGTTCCCCGTTTCGGATCGATGCGATGGTGTGGCAAGTGCAAGTCTCCCTCGGTGCTAGGACATCGGAGCCGGTCACATGGGAGTTGGTTCACCATGCGCCCACCGGTGGTTGGCGAGTACGGGAACCGAAGCACGCGGCGGCTTAACGCACAAAGGCGCCCCCACCTCGAAAGGTAGGG
>DNHA01000061.1 GCA_003486025.1 Micrococcaceae bacterium
GGCATCATGCCGTGGAACTTCCCGTACTACCAGGTAGCCCGCTTTGCCGGTCCTAACCTCATGAACGGCAACACCGTACTGCTCAAGCACGCTCCGCAGTGCCCCGAATCCGCATTGGCCATCGAGGAAATCTTCCGTGAAGCTGGTGCTCCGGCGGGCGCCTACGTAAATATCTTCGCCACCAATGACCAGGTCGCCGACATCATTGCCGACCGCCGGGTGCAGGGTGTTTCACTGACTGGTTCCGAACGTGCCGGTGCCGCGGTAGCCGAGATTGCCGGACGCAATCTGAAGAAGGTTGTACTCGAGCTGGGCGGCTCGGATCCATTTGTGGTCTTTGACGACGCAGATGTCGCACGAAGTGCCAAGCTGGGAATGCGTGCCCGCTTCGGCAATACCGGCCAGGCATGCAATGCCGCTAAGCGCTTCATCGTTGACGCCTCGGTGTATGAGGAATTCTCCCAGGCGTTCACCGAGCAGGTCGCCGGGATCAAGGTGGGAGACCCAACGCAGGGAGAAAACTTCCTCGGTCCGCTGTCCTCGGCTTCGGCTCGTGACGGTTTGGCAGCCCAGGTACAGGACGCCATCGACAAGGGCGCAACCGTCCTGACGGGCGGCAAATCGATTGACGGGAATGGTGCGTACTACGAACCGACAGTTCTGGCCGGGGTGACCGAGGACATGCGTGCTTTCTCCGAGGAACTCTTCGGACCGGTGGCGGTGCTCTACAAGGTGGACGGCGAGGAAGAAGCCGTGGAGCTGGCAAATAACTCAGACTATGGCTTGGGAGCTTCGATCCACACCCAGGATATGGAACGCGCGCAGCGCATCTCGTTCAAGTTGCAAAGCGGCATGGTGGCCATCAATGAGCCCTCGGCCTCGTTCCCGGAGCTGCCTTTTGGCGGCGTGAAGCGTTCGGGCATCGGACGTGAACTGGGCAAGTACGGCATGGATGAATTCATCAACCACAAACTGGTGAAGATCGCTGGCCGCTAGCAATACGGACTGATGTCGTTGGCCCTGCTTCACTCGAATCTTTTCGAGTGAAGCAGGGCCAACGCAATTTAAATGCCTAGTTCTGCACGCAGCCGTGACACGTGGCCGCTAGCGTCCACAGAGTATTCGGCAAGGGCAATCTTTTGCTCCTCAGAAACCACCACGGTAGAGCGCAGGGTGCCGACAAAAGTCTTTTCTCCAAAGCTCTTCTCACCGTAGGAGCCATAGGCCTTGGCGACCTGATTGTCTGGGTCAGACAGCAATGGGAAGTTCAGCGATTCATCGGCAGCGAACTGCGCAATTTCCGCCGGTTCATCCGGTGAGATGCCCAACACCGAGTAACCGGCACTTTGGAGCGAGTTCAAGTTGTCCCGGAAGTCGCAGGCTTCGGTAGTGCAGCCAGGGGTGGCCGCTTTCGGGTAAAAATACACGATGACGTTTTTGCCCGCGTAGTCAGAAAGAGATACTGGGTTGGACTGCTCATCTCGCAAGGTAAATTCTGGAGCTGGCTGTCCCACGGTCAATGGCGTGCTGGTCTCAGTCATCATTCCTACTTTCGTATAACGGTAATTAGTTTCCATCTTATGATTTTTGCCGACCCATGGCTAGAGCGTCATTTCGCCCAAGTCCGGCCGGCCGGTTGACTGATCCGGCGAGGAGTAAATTCACCGGAAGTTCGGGAAGAATTAATGATTGGCAAAAATCAATCGCAAGGACGATATTCATTGTCGGAGGCAGGGGTTAGACTGACAATCGCTCTCGAAACACCCTNNCTTAATCCGAAGGCGCAGAATGCTTCTGGAGCAGATGGAGTAAGGACAAAACCTCATGCTTCTGAAGATCATCCTCAGACACAGCAAACCCTACGCCGGTTGGATAACCGCCGTAGTCATCTTGCAGCTGGCCACCACCATAGCCACGCTCTACCTTCCCAGCCTGAACGCAAAGATCATTGATACCGGTGTGGTCAAAGCGGACATCGGCTACATTTGGCGCACCGGCGGCATCATGCTGATCGTGGCCTTCGTCCAGATCATCACCGCCATTGGCGCCGTGTACTTCGGGGCGAAGACCTCGATGAGCATTGGCCGAGACATCCGCCAGTCGGTCTTCGAGAAGGTCTCCACCTTCTCCGCACAAGACGTAAACAAATTCGGCGCCGCAACCCTGATCACCCGCGGCACCAACGACGTGCAGCAAGTCCAGATGCTCACGTTGATGGCGCTGAACTTCATGATCACCGCGCCAATCATGTCTATCGGCGGCGTCATCATGGCCATCCGCGAAGATCCGGGACTGTCCTGGCTCGTCTGGGTCTCCGTACCTTTAGTGCTTATTGTGGTCGGCATCCTGGTGATCAAGTTGATGCCGCTATTCCGCGACATGCAAGGACGTATTGACGGGATCAACGGTGTGCTGCGTGAGCAGATCACCGGCATCCGCGTGGTCCGCGCCTTTGTCCGCGAAAAGCACGAGACCGAACGCTACGCGGACGCCAACCAGGAGCTCACGACGCTCGGCGTTAAAGTTGGCAACTTATTCGTGCTGATGTTCCCCGCCATTTCCATGATCCTGCACCTTTCCACTGCCGCCGTGCTGTGGTTCGGCGGACACCGTGTTGATAGCGGAGTCGTTGAGGTCGGAGCACTGACTGCCTTCCTGCAGTACATGCTCCAGATCCTCATGGCGGTCATGATGGGAACCTTTATGGCCATGATGGTTCCGCGCGCAATGGTTTCCGCGGACCGTATCGGCGAGGTGCTGGACAGCGAGCCAAGCATGACAGATGCCCAAAACGTGGACATCGCTTTGCCCACCCCAGGCACCGTGGAATTCCGCAATGTCAGCTTCGGTTACCCCGGCGCTGACCAACCGGTGCTCTCGGATGTTTCTTTCGTGGCCGAGCCGGGGCAAACCACCGCAATCATCGGTTCAACCGGTGCCGGCAAGACCACATTGCTCAATCTGATCGGCGGGCTGGATGCACCTACCGCCGGCCAGATCAACATCNNTTTCTGCTGTCCCGCAGCGTCCATACCTGTTCTCTGGAACCGTGGCCAGCAACCTGCGCTTCGGTGCAAAAGATGCCACAGAGGAAGAACTCTGGGAGGCGCTGCGCGTCGCACAGGCAGATGACTTTGTCTCGGAGCGTGAGAATCAGTTGGAATCAAAGATCGCCCAGGGCGGCACCAACGTTTCCGGTGGACAGCGTCAGCGACTGTGCATTGCTCGTGCCTTGGCTGCCAAGCCAAACACGTACCTGTTTGATGATTCTTTCTCCGCCTTGGACGTGAGCACGGATGCCAAATTGCGTGCGGCGCTTGATGAACCGACCAAGGACGCAGCGGTCATTATCGTGGCCCAGCGCGTTTCAACAATTACCGGTGCAGACCAGATTCTGGTGTTGGAGCACGGAGTGATTGTTGCCCGGGGTACTCACGAAGAACTTCTTGAGACCTCGGAAACCTATCAAGAAATTGTTTCATCCCAGCTCAGTGCCGAGGAGGTGGCCTAAATGGCAGCGAAGAAAAAAGGCAGCGACACGCAAGCCGAAGTTGATACCACCCTCGCTGAAGTAGACGAGTTTGAAGTGGCCGCCGCTTCCGGCGGCTGGGAGGAAACTCCGGTACGCAAGGCCGAGCACTTCTGGCCTTCGGCCAAGCGGCTGATCGGTCTGATGGGCCCCTACAAGGTGGGCATGAGCGTGGTCTTCGCGCTGATCACCGTGTATGTGGTGCTGTCGGTGATTGCGCCGCGCATCCTTGGCCGCGCCATGGACGTGATCTTTGCCGGCATGATCGGCAAGAACATGCAGGTGCCACCGGGAACTACCTCGGACCAAATTGTCCAGGGATTGCGTGATGCCGGGGAAACCACCCAGGCCGACATGCTTTCCCGCGTTGATTTTGTCCCCGGACAAGGAATCGATTTTACCCAGCTCTCGCGGTACATCCTGTTGGTGCTGGCCATGTACTTCGTGGCATCGATTTTCTCCTGGGTTTCGGGCTGGTTGCTGAACAAACTCGTCATGCGAGTCGTCTACAACCTGCGCAAGGATGTGGAAGACAAGATCAACCGCCTTCCGCTGAACTACTTCGACACCCGCCAGCGCGGAGACATCCTCTCCCGCGTGACCAACGACGTAGACAACATCCAGAACGCATTGCAGCAGGCATTGAGCCAACTGGTTCAGTCGCTGATGACGGTTATCGGCATCGTGATCATGATGTTTGTGGTCTCCTGGCAGCTGGCGCTCATTGCGTTGATCGCGTTGCCGCTGTCCGGTGTAGGTGCCGGCATTATCGGATCCAAGGCGCAGAAGCTATTCACCGCGCAGTGGAAGAATACCGGTGCGCTCAACGGACAGATCGAGGAGTCCTTCTCCGGCCACGAGCTCATGAAGGTCTTCGGCCGCGAAGACGACATGGTCGAACGCTTCACCGAGCGCAACGAGGAACTCTACAAGGCGAGCTTCGGCGCACAGTTCGTCTCTGGCATGATCATGCCGGTGATGAACTTCGTGTCCTACCTGTCCTATGTGGGTATCGCCGTCGTTGGCGGCCTGCGTGTGGCATCCGGCTCGATGAGCCTGGGTGATGCGACAGCATTCATCCAGTACTCACGTGAGTTCACCCAGCCGCTGGGGCAGATTGCCGGTGTGGCGAATATGCTGCAGTCCGGTGTTGCCTCTGCAGAGCGTACCTTTGAATTGCTGGACGCCGAAGAACAGGAACCGGAAGAGGCCAAACAGCAACTTCCAGCACGCACCGACGGGCATGTGTCCTTTGAAAACGTGAGCTTCTCCTATAACCCGGAGCAACCACTGATTGAAGACCTGTCATTTGATGCAGATCCAGGACACACCGTAGCCATTGTCGGTCCAACCGGCGCAGGTAAAACCACACTGGTTAACCTGGTCATGCGTTTCTACGAGTTGAACTCCGGACGCATCATGCTGGACAACGCGAACATCACCGACCTGTCCCGCGCAGACCTGCGCTCCAAGGTCGGCATGGTGCTGCAAGATGCCTGGCTCTTCGGAGGTTCCATCATGGAGAACATCCGTTACGGCCGGCTCGATGCCACGGACGAGGAAGTGTACGAGGCCGCGAAGGCGACCTTCGTTGACCGCTTCGTGCGTGCCTTGCCAGATGGCTACGACACCATCATCGATGAGGAAGGCACCAACGTATCGGCCGGTGAAAAGCAGTTGATCACCATTGCCCGCGCGTTTGTGGCCAACCCGTCCTTGCTGATCTTGGATGAGGCGACCAGCTCGGTGGATACACGTACCGAGGTGCTGGTGCAGCACGCTATGGCGGCGCTGCGCAGCGACCGAACCAGCTTCGTGATTGCCCACCGGCTATCCACGATCCGTGACGCGGACACCATCTTGGTGATGGAAGCGGGCAAGATTGTGGAGCAGGGAAATCACGAGGAACTGCTGGCCACTCAGGGCGCCTACTACAACCTGTATCAGTCCCAGTTTGCCGGCCCGGCCGAAGACGTGGATGCAAATCCCGATACTTCTGCGGTTCCGGTAGCCGCTGGCACTCCAGCTGCTGGCGCGGTGACACCTGAAAAGGTCACTGAAACCGAGTAGTACTAGACAGGCACAAATTCATGCCGCGGCGGATGGGAAATTTTCCCAGCCGTCGCGGCATGGCCGTTTTCTGGATGATCATTAGGAATTTTTACTTGTTGGCTCAGAGTAGCTGGGGAAAGCTAAACCCAGAGTCCAAGATTGTGTTCAATGCCCAAGGAATCAGGCCCAGATCGCTACTTATTTGAAGTTCAAAATGGTGGGTTATTAGAAACTTTAAAAACTTCAAAAGAGCGCTCGTGGTTACCGCCAAAAATCCATTCAATCCGACAGCAGGCGCTAGACCTCCGATGCTTGCCTGACGTGAATCTCCCGGTATTTTCGCCATGACTTACACCGTTCTAGCCGCGTCGAAGCGAATTCGCATATTCATCTAGTATTTTCAGCACCCCGTCGTGCTGCCATATCCGGTTTCTGCTTCGTCCGGACTTTTCGACTAACACGCCGCGTTCGGTCAGAACGTTCAGGGGACGCTGGACTGCAGTGTCACCCAATCCGAGCTACTATCACTTCCGGGCTCTGCGCAGAATGATCTTCCGAAGTTCCGGTCAGGAATTCAGGCCATTTTTCCGCGGATCTTATGCACTAAGGCCACATCCGATTGGGGCATGCTGGTGTTCTCCAAGCCGCTGGAGCCAATTCATGGATCTTTGCGTGGTCGATCCAGCGATGGCACGAGGGATTTACTGCGTAGCCTGAAAGACAGCAGAATAAGTGGAATCGCGTGATCGATGATCATGCAGACATATGCTCGCGCGGTGATTGCCTTGAACTGAAACTTCCTTCGCTGTGAAACAATTCGGTTCCATGCCCTAAAGATGCTTGTCAGACCCTAGAATTAAGACCATAACGAGCTACTGCTAGACCGCGCCAAGATGGAGCACAATGCCGCCGAAATATCGGTCCTTCCTGTCCAAAGCCATTACCGCTATTGCGGTGGCGGCATTGCTGATCTCTGGCAATACAGTCCCGGCGAACGCCGTTGCACCCACCACTCAGATCAGCGTTGCGGTGCCAGTTGCAAAGAGCAATGTTGCCAAGGTCAAAACCACCGCAAACCTGAACATGCGCTCCGGTTCAAGCACCAAGCACAAGGTGCTGAAAACCGTCCCTCAAGGCACAGTCGTTCCGGTGTCGGCAGTTGCAGCCAACGGCTGGTATAAAGTGACGTATCAAAAGAAGGCCGGCTNNGCCAACCAGTACGTCAAAATCGTTGCCAAGCATTCAACCCCGAAATCCCCGCCCAAAAATAGCAAGACCAAGAAGGTCAATCTGTGGGTGGCTACAAAATCCACGGTGAACATGCGCAAGGGGGCCAGCACGTCTCACGCGGTAGTGCGCAGCGTTCCCAAGCATGCGGCAGCAAAGGCCACCGCCCAAGCATCCAATGGCTGGTACAAAGTGACGTATCAGAAGAAAACCGGGTGGATCTCTAATAAGTACGTACTCACCTGCACCACAGGATGCCAAGTAGATACTGGAAGCTACACCACCAACCGGGCCGGACTTAATGACCGGTACTACACCAAGGCCAACGGTGCGGATCTTTACGCGGCGGCGGGCAAGAGACTTCGTATTGGCGATATTCCGAAGAACTCGGTGGTGTACCGTGACGTGAAGTGGGAGAAAGCCGGAGGCCAAGTCCGGGGCTGGTACTTCGTACGCACCCAGGGCATGGACGGCTGGATGAAGGCTTCGGCTCTCACCCGCAAGAACACCGCGGCAACCAAAAACAGCAAGGGCTACACACGCAAGCAGGCGCTCAAGCAGCCTAACGGAAAGCTTGGCGCATCGATGCTGGTCTCCATTCCCTGGGACCGGGAGAAGACTCTGATTGCGGCTCCCGCGGTCAAGGACCTGACCCGGCTGAATTCGGCATTCAAGAAGAAGTTCGGCAAGAACCTCGACATCGACCTTGCTTATCGGACTCTGGATACGCAAAAGTACTACTTCAACGAACTAGGCCCGTATATCGCGGCGAAACCTGGTACCTCAAATCATGGTTGGGGACTAGCTATCGACGTACCCGAGTCGTACAACTATTCGTTCAAGGGCAAATACTACAAATGGCTGAAGGCGCATTCGAAAAAGTACAACTGGGTGCACCGCAAGAACCTTGAAGAATTCCGCTCCAACGGCACCCGCAATCCCTATGCGGAAGCATGGCACTTCGAATACATGGGCAAATAGCTAGCAGAGATACTCCTCTAGGACTGCGCAGGCATTTTGGGACCTTCGCTGCCAGCTGTGTAGTCCTGCAATGGCACCGATCCGTCGTCGAAGCCACGCTGAATTTCTTCGACGAGCCGCCAGCATTCCTCGGAGGCATCTCCGCGCACGCTGAACGTCGCATCGGCGTCGAGAATGCCGCGCAATACGTTCCCGTAGGCGGAGAGGATCGGATCCGCCGTATCGGTCTGGGCCGTCACCCGGTCCATTCCCCGCGCGTCAAACGGTCCGCCAACATTGAGCTCAAACTCAAGCTGACCGGACTTGAGCATCAACCTTAACCGGTCTCCGGCAATGCGCCCCTGATGCGGAAACTGCGGATATTCATGGGCAGGCCTGCGGAAGTTGATCACCAACTCCTTGCAGGGTTCGCCAATGGCCTTGCCCGAACGCAAGGTCACCGGAACTCCGGTCCACCGCCAACTATCCACTTCCAAAGTCACCTGTGCGAAGGTCTCGGTATTTTTTGCTGGGTCTACTCCCGGTTCGGAAATGTAGTCGGGGAACTTCTTTCCGCCAATTTCACCTGCCGTGTACCGACCGCGCACCACACAGCGTGCCGGGTCTTCATCCCAAAGCCGGGTTGAGCGCAACACGTGCGCGGTCAGTGCCGGAAGCTCCACCGCATCGATGCGAGAAGGCGGTTCCATCATCACCAGTGCCATCACCTGCAACAGGTGGGATTGAATCATGTCACGCAGCGCGCCACTGGAATCATAAAACCCGGCACGTCCCTCCAGCCCCAGAGTTTCGTCGTAACTGATTTCAATTGATTCAACATGCTCACGGTTCAGCAATGGCTCAAGTATCCGATTGGCGAAGCGCAAACCGGTGAACGAATGCACCGAGGGCATATTCAGGAAATGATCTACCCTGAAAGTTTGTGATTCGGGTACCAGCTTGCCAACCAAACGATTCAGTTCTCGCGCAGATTCCAGGTCGTGGCCTATGGGCTTTTCCAGAGCCAAGACCAGATCTTCAGGAAGGTTCAGTTCATTGAGCACTTCCAAGGATTTCATTGTCACCTGTGGTGGCAACGCAAAGTACAGGCACACCGGAGTTTCCAGCTCATCGAACAGCTTCTGCAGTTCGCCGGCACTGGTGGCATCACAGACGGTGAAGGAAGAGGTTTTCAGAGTGTAATCAACGGCCGGGCCGCTGGCGGGGATACTGGCGAACGCGGCAGTTACCGTTTGTTCCCACGCTTCATCGGGTTGCCGGTCCGCGCCAGTGACGGTGACCCGACGCTCGGGTTGCGCGGTCAGCAAAGTTGCCAGTCCAGGCAAAAGCAATCTTGAGGTGAGATCTCCGGTAGCGCCGAGAATGACAAGATTTTTGATGCTGTCCATATTCGCACCCTACTCCTTGTTTTCGCCGAACTGTACCCTTTCAATGAATCGCACATGCTGTTTGAATGAAGACATGGAAACACCGGCAGCAGGTACAAAATTCACTCCACTTGAAGACTATGCGTTGCTCTCTGATTTACGCACTGGACCACTGGTATCGCGTGATGGAAGCATCGACTGGCTATGTTTTCCCCGCTTCGACTCTCCTTCGGTTTTTGCAGCATTGATCGGCACCGAAGACGACGGCAGGTGGCGGCTCTGGGCGCCGGGCGGGCACGTAGTTTCCCGCAGGTATTTGCCACGGACCTTTGTTCTGGAAACTATTTGGCGCACCGATACCGGGTCCGCGCAAGTGCTGGACTTCTTGCCTCCGCGCTCGGAACAAGCAGATGTCATGCGCAAGGTCAGCGTCTTGGAGGGGCATGTCGAGATCGCCCATGACCTGCGTATTCGATTCGACTACAACCGGTCTAAACCGTGGACCCGCAAGATAACCCTCGATGACGCCGGTACCACCGGGTTGCTCTCGGAAGCCGGACCCGACGCACTGCTGCTCACCGGTCCGCAGCTTCATCCGGACGTACCTGCCGATGAAGATCAGACGTCTTCCGCCGAACATTCGGGCCCCAACCGTCCCGATGACTATAGCGGCGCGGTATCGGACCGTCTCGCAGGGCAATTCACGCTCAATGCCGGAGAGTCCCAAACCTGGGCATTAACCTGGCACCAATCCCATCTTCCGGCCCCGTCTCCGCTGGATCCAGAAGAGGCCCTGGAAAGGACCATCAATTACTGGCAGGACTGGTCCTCCAAGGTGCAAGTCCGGAATCGGTACGATGATATGACGCTGCGATCCCTGATGGTGCTGCGGGCCCTCACCGACCAAGAGACCGGTGGCCTGGTGGCAGCTCCGACAACCTCACTGCCTGAGGAATTCGGCGGCCAGCGCAACTGGGACTACCGGTACACGTGGTTGCGTGATGCCTCATTGACCATTGAAACCTTGGTGAATCACGACTTTACCGACGGTGCATTGCATTGGCGGAACTGGCTGCTACGGGCGGTTGCCGGAGATCCCGATGATCTGCAGATCATGTACGGCATTGCCGGGGAACGTGTACTGACGGAATTCGAACTGGACCACCTCTCCGGCTATGCGGACTCCAAACCAGTGCGAATTGGCAATGGCGCCTACGGACAGTACCAGGCAGATGTGGTGGGCGAGGTCATGCTGGCCTTGGCGAAACTACGCGATGCCGGACATGAGGAAGATGAATATTCCTGGGCGTTGCAACAGAACATGCTTGCATTCCTGGAACGGAATATGGACCGCAAGGGCCATGGGATTTGGGAAATGCGCGGTGAAGCGGATCTATTCACCCATGGTAGGGCCATGATGTTTGCCGCCTTTGACCAGGGGATCAAGGCCATTGAAAAACATGGCCTGCCTGGACCGATCAAGTCTTGGAGGAAGCTTCGCGAGCAACTGCGTGAAGAGATTTTTGATTTGGGCTATGACAAGGAACTGAATTCTTTCAGACAGGCCTATTCCAACAATGAAGTGGATGCCTCGTTATTGCAGCTGCCCAATACCGGTATCATCGATCCGCAAGACCCGCGCATGCTGGGCACGGTGAAACGCATTGAAGAGGACCTCTTGGATGACGCGGGACTATTGCTCCGATATCGAACACAAACAGGCAAAGACGGATTGCCCGGCCATGAATACTCGTTCCTGCTGTGCTCGTTTTGGCTGGTGGAACAGTATGCCCGCTCAGACCGCCGTGACGAGGCCAAGAAGTTATTGGATCGACTATCGAGCTTCGCGACCGACCTTGGACTTTTTGCCGAGGAATATGATTCTGCCGGTGGCCGGCTTGCTGGGAATTTCCCTCAGGCGTTCAGCCATCTCGGGTTTGTGAGAGCCGTGGATGCGGTGGAAGGGTTAGTGCCCCGCACCGGAGTGTAGCAACTCATCACTGTTAGTCTTCCGGCATTCACCGATGGACAATCAGCGAATCCCGCTTGCCATCAACTAACGTTAAGCCAGTGAATGTACTCTTCCGCGCGCAGAAACCTGCGGACAAAACCAAAGATTCAACGAATTCCACGGTGCAATCCAGCGGATCTTCCATAGGTTTTCGCCCGGAACTTCAGGGCCTGCGCGCTATCGCGGTACTTCTAGTTATCATCCATCATCTGCGCCCCGGGGCGCTCAGCGGTGGCTTTATCGGCGTTGATATCTTCTTTGTCATTTCCGGCTACCTCATCACCGCGCACCTTTATCGTGAACTGCACGGCACCGGCAAAATATCACTACTCAGCTTCTGGGCACGGCGCGTTCGAAGGCTCTTGCCTTTGGCATTCACGGTGCTTCTTGCCACCGCTGTGCTGGTGTACGTGTGGATTCCTGCGACCGAGCACGGAACGATGTTCAAGCATCTTGCCGCTGCCGGACTCTACGTGGAGAACTGGGCGTTGGTTTCGGACGCTACGGACTACGCGGCCGCAGGACAGATGGCCACCGCGGTTCAACACTATTGGTCACTGTCGGTGGAAGAGCAGTTTTACCTCTTCTGGCCGTTGCTGCTGCTGACAGGCGCATGGCGTAT
>DNHA01000352.1 GCA_003486025.1 Micrococcaceae bacterium
ACGAGGTTGATCAGTAAACGGATACCCAAAAGATTTCTCCCGGTCAGCTAGCTAGTTCGACTACTTCCAACCAAGGTTTGTCAGGTCCAGCGCCTCGGTGACCGAGTTCGCGGGGATACCGGTGACATTCGCATCGGCAACAACAATGTTCGGGAAGATGAACAGCGTATCGGCGGCTGCGTCGTCAACGATGGTCCGTACGACCTTCTTCATCCCCTCCACATAGCCTGCTTCATCTGCGGCGTCCGCACTCGCGGCGAGGTCTTTGATCTTTGAATTGTCATAACCCAGGTAGTAGTCCGGGTTGTTGAACATGGAAAGCACATCGCGGCTTTCCACTGCCAGCACCACCGACATCTGGTAATCATGCTTGGTGAAGACCTCATCAAGCCAGACGGCTGGGAATTCGGAGGATTCAATCTTTGCGTTGATTCCAACCTCTGCCAGCTGCGAAACAACAATTTCCGAGACGGCCGTGGCATAAGGTCGGGTCGGCACGGTGAAAGTGATGTTCAGGTTTTCCGCTCCGGCATCCTTGAGCAAGGATTTCGCCTTGGCAGGATCATACGGGTACACGTCGTTGAGGTCTTCATAGTATGGGTCCGTGGTCGGCACCGGACCGCCGACCTTCGTGCCGTAGCCATTCCATGCGGTGTCGATGACCGCCTGCCGGTCAATCGCGTACATCACTGCCTGGCGTACGCGTTTGTCATCAAACGGCGCCTTCTTGTTGTTCATCGACAAGATGATTTCACCGTTGGAGGTGCCGTCCAGTACCTGGTATTTGGGATCCGATTCAAAGCTGGAGAGCAGCTCCGGGGATTGCATGTTGTACACGACGTCAACGTCGCCGGACTGCAGCGCGTTGGTGGTGGCAACCGCATCGGCAAAGTAGCGCAGTGTCGCGGTCTGAATCGCAGGCTTTTCACCCCAGTAATCATCGCGGGTGGCAAATTCTATGGATTGGCCGCGGTTCCACGCATCGATGGCGTACGGACCGGTGCCGATGGCCTTGTTGGCGAGGTCATCCACACCGCTGGGATCAAAGATCGCACCGACCAAGGTTCCCATGTCGAAGAGCCAGGCGTTGCTCGGCTTCTTCAGCGTGATGGCAACTTCGGTGTCGGAATTGACCTTGACGGAGTCGACGACATCCATCTTCTTTTTCAGGCTTGAGATCCACGCATCGGACTTCACCCGTTCGATGCTGAACTTCACGTCATCGGCGGTGAACGCTTCGCCATTGGAGAAGGTTGCCCCCTCGCGGAGCTTGAACGTGTAGGTCTTGTTTCCGTTGCTCAGTTCCCATGATTCGGCCAGCAGCGGCTGGATTTCACCGTCTTGGTCGATTTCCACGAGGCCCTCATAAACGTTGGACATCAGCGCCTGGGGTATGGCTGCGCCCGCGGTGGTGGTGAAATCCAGGTTGACCGGCTCTCCGGTGAGCGCGAGCGTCACTCCGGTTTTTGATGCAGTACCGTCGGCGCTTCCGCCTCCAGAACCCGCTGAACAGGCGGTGAGGGCCAGTGAGCCAGCCATAACTACCGCAGCCAGGCGGACGTGATTCTTTTTCGCGCTCATGAGATCTCCATCGGGTCATCAACCATGCCAGTGATGTGATCCATACAACACCATATATGCTGATATTTCTACTAGGTTCTCTGGTCTTACCAGTGATCGTAATATTAGTGCCCAAGGCAGAGGGGGCGCGAACCGCGCTATCTTTGTCCCAACGCACCCTCGTTCAAAGGATGGCCCCATGAGCAAGCTGACCTTCACCCCGGCCGTACCAACGCTGACCTATGAGCGCGTGGTGCAGCAAATCGAAGAGGCAATTCTCTCCAAGGAAATCGAGCCCGGCCAGCATCTGCCCAGCGAGCGGGAATTGATGGTGCAGTTTTCCGTCAGCCGGTCCACGGTGCGGGAGGCATTGCGTGTTTTGCAAAGCCAAGGGCTCATTGCCTCGCGGCCAGGAAGCCGCAGCGGTCCGGTGGTCCTGCCGATTTCCTCGGATATTCTGGAGCGTTCCTTCGCCAATATGGCGCGGGTCGCTTCCCTGTCCTTAGCCGAGCTGGTGCAGTTTCGGATCGTGTTGGAAAGCTCGGCCTGCCAGCTGGCCGCGGTGATGCACAATCAGGCGCAGCTGGCCACGATGCGTGATGCCATCGAACGGATGGAGCTCAAAACAACTAGCGGCTCGGAGGCCTTCAACCGGGCCGACCTGGATTTCCATGCAGCGGTGTGGGAAGCGAGCCACAACGGGATTCTGCGGATCTGCGGCGAAGCGGTCTCCGGGGCCATCTTGAACGTGATGGACGAGCAAATGAGCCATTCGGAGAACGAATCGCGCGAAATGAAGAAGGTTGTCGCGCTGGACCGGGCAATCTTTGACGCCATTGCCCGCGGAGATTCTGCGGCCGCTGGCAAAGCCGCTAAAACGGCCATCTCTTCCTACTTCAATGCAGCTTTGGATGCCGAGGCGCTGCGCGGCGTTCAGGCCCTGATCGGCGAGGCAAATGGCGCAGAAACGCGGTCCTAGAGATCTTTGCGCATCACCAGGCGCGGCATTCTGCTGGCTACCGCATCAGTGACGCCAATGACCTTGAATCCCACCGACTCGAACATCTTGCGCGTGCCCACAAAAGCCATGGTCAGATCCATGCGTCCTTCGGGGTCCACCGGGTAGGCTTCGACAGCCGGAGCTCCTAGCGCTTTGGCATAGCCCAAAGCTCCTTCGAGCATGTGGGTGGTTACGCCTTGCCGACGGAAACCGCTTCGCACCACCACGCAGATGATGCTCCATACCGCGACGCCATCCACCGGTCGAATCAGCTTTGAACGCTCCAGCAACGGAATCTGAGAGCGCGGGCTGATGCTGCACCAGCCCACCGGCACTCCGTCCTTATAGGCCAGCACACCAGGCGCAATGGGCTCGGCGCTCAAGGCGCGCATTGCGTCCACGCGGTTTCCCGCACCTAGCGTCTGGATCTCCTTGGCGCCTAAACGATGAGATAAACACCAACAGTGCTTTTCGCGTCCCGTGGGATTCACTACCGCTGCGAAATCCTCAAATCGCTGCTCAACCACCGGCAAAACTTCCCATCGCGCATCTTCCGCAACAGGCCCCTGAATGATAGATTCCATGGCACTATCTTGCGCTTCCTCCACCGGCAGCGATAGTCCCGACAGAATCTTCGGGTTTTCCCTACCTTTCTTCTCCGGCTCACTTGGTGTTGCCGGAAGACGGCTCAGAATACTGTTGAACTATGACTTCGACACCAAAGCTTGCCCCGGACGAAAAATCCGTCCGGCCACCGTTGCGGATCGTCCCGACGATTCTTCACTTAGCAGTACTGGGTACCATCGGCACCGCGATCAGCTGGTTCCTGCTCGGATGGCTCGCTGCCGGTGCCGCCCTGATTTTCCTCCTGGGTTTCGGCCTCCTTTTGCTCATCGGTTTGCTCTACGCAATGTTTGGGCTCTCCTGGTTTGAGATCCAGCGTGTTTCAAGCCTCTACGATTTGAACGTTGCTGCCCTTTCGTGGCGTCCACGGCGCCGCGGAGGATTCGGCGAATACATGCGGTCGCTGGCGCGGAATCTGGCCAGCGGACGCATGTGGGCGGCCTTGGGCAGCTTTGTGCTCTCCTGCATCTTCGGTTCGCTGATGCTCGGCGCGCTGCAGTGGACCGTACATACCGCGATCGTCGGTTTCGCTCCGCTGAGCGAAACCGAAACGGTGATTGGCCCCTTCAACCTGATCGTGCCATCCACCCAGGCCCCGTGGTTGTTCCTCTTCTCCATCGCTGGAGTTGCTGCAGTTATTGGCTTGGCCTTCCTGCACCGGGCCGTCACCTGCGCCATCATCGGTGCGATTGCCCGCGAATCCGAAATGACCGAACGGGTACGCAGCAGTTCAGTGCAGCGTGAAGGTGCGGTGCGTGCCGCCGAGGTGGAACGTACCCGCATCGAGCGCGACCTTCACGACGGGGTCCAGCCTCGCTTGGTTTCGGTGGGCATGACTCTGGGTCTGGCACACCAGCAAATCGATACGGATCCGGCGCAGGCCAAAGAGCTGATCGCTGAGGCCCATGCCTCGACCAAATCGGCCATTACCGAACTGCGCCAGCTCACCCGCGGCATCTACGCCTCGGTGCTCGATGACCGCGGCCTGGATGCGGCGCTGTCCGCGGTGGCAGGCCGCAGCCACATCCCGGTGCAGCTTGATGTGCAATTGACCGGGCGCTACCCCCGGGACACCGAATCTGCGGTGTACTTCACCATCGCAGAATCGTTGACTAACGCAACCAAGCATTCACGTGCCGCGACCTGCCGGGTGACCGTGCGCGAGCGCGAAGATGCCGGCAAGCGCTGGCTCTGGGCACGTATTGAAGACAATGGCGTGGGCGGAGCACAAATTCTGCCCGGCGGCGGGCTTGATGGAATCAATAATCGGGTGCTGGCTGCCGGCGGCACGCTGCGCCTGGATAGCCCGCAAGGCGGTCCTACCGCGGTGGAGGTGAACGTACCATGCGCGTCCTGATCTGTGAAGATTCGGTGCTCCTGCGTGAAGGATTGGTCAGGTTGCTCGCCCACTCGGGACATCAAGTGGTTGCAGACCTGCCGGACACCAGCGGGTTGATGGACTTCTTGGCCCAGGCCGATGAGGATGCCTTCCCGCAGATCGCAATCCTCGATGTGCGGCTCCCGCCGACCTACACCGACGAGGGAATCCGTGCCGCGCTGGAGGTCCGCAGGAACTATCCGCAGCTGCCGCTGCTGGTGCTCTCCCAGTATGTGGAGGAGCGCTACGCCTCGGAACTGATCTCCATGCAATCGGGCAGCTTGGGCTATTTGCTCAAGGACCGCGTTGCAGACGTCACCGAATTCATTGCCTCGCTGGAGCAGATCGCCAGCGGCGGCACAGTACTTGACCAAGAGGTGGTGGCACAGCTGTTGACCAGACGCAACCATGATGACCGCATGCAGCGGCTAACCGACAGAGAACGCAGTGTGCTCACGGCACTGGCCGAAGGCAAATCTAACCAAGCCATTGCGGCCCTGCTCTTCCTCTCCGAGGCCAGCGTTGAAAAGTACATTACCTCGATCTTCCAGAAGCTTGGACTAGAGGCAGATGGGACAGGAAACCGGCGTGTGCTCGCCGCCCTGGCCCATATCGAAACTCTGGGCACGCCTCGCACCGACAGGACAAAACCATGAACACCCCGACCATGAATGCGCCGGTAGCGCCACAGACTCCGCAACCTGCCGGTTCAAAGAAATCCATGACCATCGTGATGGCAATCCTCGGAGCGCTGATCATCCTCGGCGTCATCGCAACCTCCGCATGGCGGGCCTCAAACAGCCTGTCCACCAGCAATACCTCGCAAGCCCTGAGCACCGAGGGCATCAACGAGCTAGACGTTGAGGTGGATGCGGGAAAGTTCAATATTCTCTTCGCCGAGGTCCCCACCGCTACGTTGGATGTGCAAAGCGCGCGGGGCGGAGAGTGGAAGCTTCGCCGCGACGGGAATGCGCTGGTGGTCCGATCCCCTAATAACTGGGGCGACTGGTGCTTTACCGGTTGCGATTGGGAAGAAAACGAGGTCGTCTTGACCCTGCCGAAATCCCTGGACAACGGTGAGCTGGATGCCAATTTGCAGATGTCCGCCGGAGAGTTTTCCGTCGACGGAAACTTCAATGACCTTGTCATGGAGATGAGCGGCGGCACATTGGAGGCCGCAGGTTCGGCCAAGGCCCTGTTGGTGGAATTGGGAGCCGGCAAGACAGAGATCAACATGGACAACGTACAAAGCGCAGTCTTTGATGTCTCCGCCGGGCGAATCGATACCGCGCTGACGGGTACGGCACCGGAGAATATCCAGGCTAATGTCAGCGCCGGAATGCTGCAGCTTACCTTGCC
>DNHA01000247.1 GCA_003486025.1 Micrococcaceae bacterium
AGATAGGGGGCACGCAAGATCTGCCCAAATCCAGAACTGCGGCGAGCTCCCGGTCCGCTGCGATGCTCAAAGGAAAGAGTTTCTGGCAGATAGCGGAAGCCCATGGGAACAACGACTACCAGCGCAATGATTGCCAGCAAGAACATCATCTCCCAGCCGAAGGCGGGGATAACCCAAATGCCCGTGATGGCGGCGATGGAGCCGCCAATCGGTACACCCGACATCATCAAGGTAGCCATGGTGGAACGCCAGCGGTCAGGGACCAGCTCGGCGACCATTGCGTTCGCGGACGGAACTAGTCCGCCCAAACCGATGCCAGAGAGCAGGCGTAGCAGTCCAAAGACCACCGGGTTCGGCGCGAAGGCGCACAAGATGGTCAGCGTGGAGAAAATAATGGCGCAGGCCAGAATGGTGCGGCGTCGACCCAGCGCGTCGGCGAGACGTCCGGCGCCAAGCGCGCCAATCATCATGCCCACAAATGCCAGAGAACCGATGGTTCCCATGGTTGTTGGAGTGAGTCCCCAATCGTCCATGGCAAGCAACGAAGACTGAACCGTGCCGTAGACAATCAGGTCATACCCATCAAAGACGACCAGTAGCCAGCAGGTCAGAATCGCCAAAACGGCTTTGCGCTGTGACGGCTTCTTTGAGCCGGTTGACCGGCCGGAATCCTCGTGATTCTGGCCGGTCAAACTGGAGGTGCTGCTAGGGATGGGAGAAGTCATAGGTTCAAGTGTTCCCTGCCTCACACCTGCAAGCTCGAAGATTCTGCTGTGCAGAATTAGTGACCGATTGGTTGGTAACAGAGGCCCGATTGAGAGTAAGCATTCACCGTTTTGGAAACATGGCGACGCTGATTCGAAAATTTATTCACCTAGGATGGTGCTGCCGGCGGATGCGGATGGCTCTGATTATCGCTTGTGAAGTCGTCATGGACAGCTAACGAGAACTCCTACCTGACGGTGTTGCTCAATGGAAGTTCGCCTGCGAACGCATTGATGTTTTCGGCAATTTCCCTCACACGGTTTTCGAAGGTCCGTGCGGCGTGCCCGGAGTAGTGGGGCGTGCAGATTACGTTGGGCAGATTCAAGAACTCGTGAACCTCCGTAGGTGCCTGAGTTCCTTGAGGTGCGTCCCACCAAACATCTAGGGCGGCCCCGCCAATAATGCTGTTGTTCAAGGCCCACCACAAGGCTGCCTGATCAACAATTGCCCCGCGCGAGACATTTACTAGCAGCGCATCACTACGCATCTGAGCCAGTTCTTTGGAACCGATAAGCCCGCGAGTTTCGGTTGTCAGCGGCAAGCCGAGAACCACCACATCAGAGACCTGGAGAAGTTCTGGTAATGAGTTCATGTCCTTGACCCATCTCATCCGTGGATTCGGATGGTTAGTGGGCGCGGTGCGACGTACAGCAACGGCGTTGGCACCTAGCGCGGAGGTAAATTTCAGTGCTTGCTCACCAATAGCTCCCAACCCCACAAAACCAATTGTAAGATCGGCAAAGGTGCGATGCATAGGAGCTGCGGAGTGTGTTGACACCGTCCGCCAGGTGCCTTCTCGTAGTTCTTCGGTGACATTGAACAGGCGGCGTTGATGAGCCAAGATGACCATCAAAATATGTTCGGCAATCGAGAGTTCATGATGAGCTGTGCGAGCGATGGTGGTTGACGCAGGCAGTTGGGCCAAGGCAACGCGGTCGGTGCCAGAGCCTGTCACATGCACTAATCGCGCCGTACAGATTCCAGCCTCTTGGGCACTGAGCTTTGCACAGACAAGCACATCGGCTTTGGCGATGAATTCTGTTTGTTCCTCGGGGGATAAGCCAGCGACGAAATGCCACCGGTGCTCGGGACTGAGCTGTGTGAAAAGCGAGGCAAAGCGGGAAACTATCGGGTCGGTGACGACGACTCGCAGCGGGGTCACCATCGGGGGCTCTTGAGCTCGAAGGACGGATTGATGCTCCTCATATAACTCGTGTCATCACGCTGGGTGATTCCGCAGTCCAAATATTGCTGATGCAGCCGTGCCAGCGCCGCTTCATCGAGTTCCACTCCCAAGCCCGGTGCGGTGGGGACATTGACCGAGCCATCAGCGATCTCCAAGACGCCGGGAACGATGACATCATCGTCGGGGCGTTTCCAAGGCCAATGGGTATCGCAGGCGTAATCGATGTTCTTGGTCGCCGCGGCGAGCTGAATCATCGCCGCGAAGCTGATCCCCAGATGGGAGTTTGAGTGCATGGAAAGTCGAAGATCAAACGTTTCCGCGATCCCCGACAAGAGCTGAGACCTGTTAAGTCCTCCCCAGAAATGATGATCCGATAACACCACGTCGATGGCTTCTGCAGCAATCGCCGGTGGTAAATCGTTAAAGGAGACCACGCACATATTCGTGGCGATAGGCAGCGTGATGGCCTTTCGAACTTGCGCGTTGTCGGCAATTGAGAGGCATGGGTCTTCCAGGTATTCAAGAACCGATTCCAACTGGTGGCCTACCTGAATCGCAGTTTCTACGGTCCACACACCATTTGGGTCAATGCGCAGCGGCATCTGCGGAAATTCCTGGCGCAAAGCGAGGATTGCCTCGACTTCTTGTTCGGGTGGAAAAACCCCGCCCTTCAGCTTGAGTGCCTTGAATCCATAGTCACGGATCATTTTGCGTGCCTGGTCAACGATTCCTGCCGGATCCAGTGCCGCGCCCCAGCTATCGGCATCCCGTTCGGGATGCGATGCCCATTTGTAAAAGAGGTATCCGCTGAAGTCAACCTTTTCGCGGACCGCACCTCCTAGCAGTGTGCTCACAGGGACCCCGAGAATTTTTCCTTGAATATCCAAACAGGCAACATCAAAGGCAGAAAGCACCCGGTCATCTAAGGAGGTGGTGGTGACCATCCCACCAGTGCCGTGGCCTCCCACGCCCTGATCGCCCACCAAGGATTGTGATACCAGCGCCGAGATCTGGTTGGGATTAAACACGTCGGCATCGATGAGGAAGCTGGCAGCTCGCCGGAGACGAATCAGATGGGCTTCGTCCCCGTAGGTTTCGCCTAGACCATAGGTCCCATCTTCCGTGCGCATCACCACAACAGCGCGCAGCGCAAATGGTTCGTGGACTCCCACTGAGTTCAGCAGGGGCGGGTCGGCGAAGGCCACCGGTGTGATCTGAATATCAGTTATTCGCACGGGGCATCTGGTGGTGCCTTCCGACCGTGATGCGATGCTGTCGAGCGAGGAAAAATGCGACATATTTGTACTCCCGTTTTCATTGCCGTTTAGACTCACACTAAGAGTGCGGATCGATACCTGTCCAAGCTAAATAATGCAATCAACGATTCAAGGAGTGTATTGATGTTCTCGCTGATCCAGCTCGAGTCCTTCGTTGCGGTGGCCGAAGAGCTTCATTTTGGTGCAGCCGCTGAACGCCTGAACATGACCCAGCCTCCGCTGAGCCGGCAGATCCAACTACTTGAACGTGAGCTCCAGGCTAAGTTGTTCCTTCGCACCTCGCGCAATGTCGCGCTCACCGCAGCAGGCGAAGTGCTTCTCCCCAATGCACGTCGAATCTTGGACATGAGCCGGAAAACCAGCCTCGAGGTATCACGCGTTTCGTCTGGCGATTCAGGCACGGTTGTTGTTGGATACACCTCGGTCGCCGGGCAATCGGTCTTGCCTGAATTTCTGGCGCGGGCAGCTCAGAAACTTCCAGATCTAACCATGGTGCTACGCGAGGCGGTCTCGGTAGATCAGCTAGACGCGCTGAGCAAGGGAACCATCGATATTGGTCTGTTGCGTCCAGTAGTTCACCGGGCTGGCGTGGAAACCTGTCTGGTGATGAAAGATCGTTTAGTAGTCGCCCTGCCTGTGGGCCATCATCTGATAACTGGTAAGGGCGTACTGCTCAAAGAATTGGTCGGACTGCCGTTGATGATGTATTCCACCAATGAGGCGAGATACTTCTACGATTTGGTTCTGCGGCTTTTTGACTCGGTGAGTGCTAAACCGACCATTTCCCAGATTGCGAGTCAGATTCCGGCCTTGATGGCGCTTGTTGCGGTAGGTCTGGGAGTTTCCCTTGTTCCAGCCAGCGCAATGGATTTTGCACCGAACAATGTCGTTTTTGAAGAACTCATTGGCCCTGATGGATTACAGGATTTGAATCACTCGGACATTTTTCTCGCGTGGGATGAGTCTTCAACAAATCCGGCGGTACGGCGTCTCAAAGATGTATTTTTAGATTCATTGGAAAGCGTGGAAGGCGCAGTCATTCCGAAGAGCAAAGCAGTGCACTCATGAAGTGAAGAGACTGATGGTCTGTATTGGAATTATTTGTTCGCTGACATAATTATGTCAGATTCAGCAAAAAGCGGGTGTAATATTCTGCGCCAGAAACGTGCAAATAAGAACCGAATATCCCGATAGACGAAATGATTGCAGTACAAACCGCATGTCAACAACGGGCTGCAAAAGATCTGGTCACGTTGAAATTTCAGTTATAGATCGTATACGTATTTCCAGCAGGAAACTTACTGTCCGAGACCGAACTTCGGTGGTAGCTTCACGCTAAGTCCGCCGGGAAATTCGTTGCTGGTGGAACAGGTACCAGCGAGGAGTTTGCACCATGCTTTCCGACACGTCCCTGCCGATAATCGAAGCCACACTTCCTGTGGTCGGCGAAAATATTCATGAAATAGCACGCCGGTTCTACACCCACATGTTTGAGGGGCGCCCGGAACTACTTGATGGGCTCTTCAACCGCGGAAACCAAGCAGATGGGCATCAACAACAAGCACTTGCCGGGTCCATCGCAGCATTCGCTACGGCATTGGTGAATAATCCGGATAATCTTCCAGACCACCTGCTCAACCGTGTAGCGCACAAACATGTTTCGCTGGGACTGCGCCCGAATCAGTACGCTATCGTTCACGAGAATCTCATGTGGGCCATAGTTGACGTTCTTGGCGATGCAGTCACCCCGGAAGTCGCGGCAGCCTGGGATGAGGTGTACTGGCTG
>DNHA01000293.1:0-2506 GCA_003486025.1 Micrococcaceae bacterium
TATCCGTTTACTGATCAACCTCGTAAGATTTGTTGTCACCTATGTGATTGCTACGGTGGCGGTGTTCTTGTTCATGCGCGCTATTCCGGGCGACCCGGCACAGATCGCGTTGGGCGTCAACGCCACCCCGGAACTGCTGGCAAAAACCCGCGCCGAATTCGGAACTGACCGCCCGCTGCTGGTGCAGTACTTCGACTGGGCGCTGGGACTGCCCTTCGGCGACTTCGGCACCTCCTACATCACCAGGCAGGACATCAGCCCACTGATCATTGACAGGGTTCAGGTCAGCCTGATTCTGGTCATCTTGGCCATGATTGTTGCACTGGCTATCGCCATTCCCTTTGGCACCTACGCGGCGGTCAAGCACCGGAACCCCAGTGGGATTATTGTCAGCGGGATCAGCCAATTCGGTGTCGCGGTCCCGAACTTCCTGGCCGGAATCCTGCTGGTAGTGGTTTTCGCCGTGGGACTGGGCTGGCTGCCAGCCAATGGGTGGACCCCGCCGGGAGAGGACTTCGGCGATTTTGCTTCCCGCGTCATCCTTCCGGTCCTTGCCCTGGCCTCGGTGCAGGGAGCCATTCTCACCCGTTATGTCCGTTCTGCGGTAATGGAAGTCATGAGCGAAGACTACCTGCGCACCGCCAGATCCAAGGGCCTAGGCAAACTTGAATCATTGATCAAGCACGGTTTGCGTAACGCTTCGATCCCCGTTTTGACCGTCACCAGCGTGCAGCTTGCAGCGCTGATCATCGGTGCGGTGGTCATTGAGCGGGTCTTCGTGATCCCCGGACTGGGATCGATGCTGCTGGACGCGGTAGGCAACCGTGATCTGCTCACCGTGCAGTCCGTGGTGATGGTTTTGGTGGCCATCACGTTGATCATCAACCTGGTGGTCGATGTGCTCTACACCGTGCTGGATCCACGAATTCGAAAGGGTGCGTAATGGCTGAAGAACAGGTTCTAGCGGCAAAAACCCGCCGCAAAGTCTCACCCACGCTCATCGTCGGGGCGATCCTGGTGGCCGCCGTAGTCCTTGCCGCGCTTCTCTCCTTCATCTGGACTCCGTACAACCCGGTGCAGGCATTCCCCGCCGACCGGCTGCAGGGTTCCAGCGCCGCGCACCTGATGGGCACCGACCGGTACGGGCGCGATGTGTTCTCCGGAATCCTGTATGGCGCACGGATTACCTTGCTGGTGGGATTGGTAGCGGTGGGCATCGCCCTGCTGATTGGCACACCGCTGGGAATTCTGGCCGGAATGCGCCGGGGCATCACCGAAGAAGTCACCATGCGCGGCGCCGACATTCTGCTGGCTTTTCCAGCCCTGCTGGTGGCCATCATGTTCGGTGCGGTCTTCGGGGCAAGCACCCTGACCGCGATGCTCGCCATCGGTATTGGCTCCATCCCCGGTTTTGCCCGCGTGGCACGCAGCGGAACCTTGCAGGTGATGAGCACCGAGTACATCATGGCGGCTAGGGCATCCAGCCAGAGTTCCTGGCGTATCGCCCGGCGCCACGTGATGCCGAATATCATCGGCATGGTGGTGGTCCAATGTTCGGTTTCGTTCGCCATCGCGGTACTGGCCGAAGCGGCGCTGTCTTTCCTTGGATTGGGTACCCCGCCGCCGGTACCGTCCTGGGGACGCATGCTTCAAGAATCCCAGCAGTTCCTTGGCACCTATCCGATGCTTGCCGTGTGGCCGGGCTCTGCCATCGCCATCGCGGTGCTCGGCTTCACGCTGCTGGGCGATGGTTTGCGCGACCGCTTTGATCCAAAACTGAACGGAGAACGCTGAGCATGGATGCACCGCACAACGCGCCGGCCCTGATTGAGGTCAAAAACCTGAGCATCAGCACCAAAACGCGCACCCTGGTCAGCAACTTCAATCTGCGCATGCAGCCCGGCGATCGGGTGGGGCTGATCGGAGAGTCCGGGTCGGGGAAGTCGATGACCGCCTCGGCGCTGATGGGCTTGCTGCCCGAGGGCGTAAGCGCCACGGGATCCATTCACCTTGCCGGGCATGCGGGCAACCTGGTGGACGCCAGCGACAAGCAATGGCAGAAAATCCGTGGAAAAGATATGACCATGGTCTTCCAGGAACCGCTCACGGCACTGAACCCATTGATGAAGGTCGGTCCGCAGGTCGCAGAAATCATGACCAGCCACAAAAGCGTCCCGTCGAAGTCCGCCGCCCGGGCCAAAGCCGTAGAAATGCTCGAATCGGTCAAGCTTCCAGATCCGCAGCGGGCCGCGCGCGCCTACCCGCATCAGCTCTCCGGGGGCCAACGCCAACGAGCGATGCTGGCGATGGCGCTGGCGAATAAACCGGGTCTGCTATTGTGCGACGAGCCGACCACCGCGCTGGATGTCACCGTGCAGCGCCAGGTACTGGATCTGATCTTGGAATCGGTGACCGAGCTGGGTACCGGGCTGCTGTTCATCACCCATGACCTGTCAGTTGTGGCCAACGTCTGCGACCGGGTGCTGGTGATGAACAACGGCCAAGT
>DNHA01000293.1:2525-14649 GCA_003486025.1 Micrococcaceae bacterium
GTGGAAGAAGGCAGCACCGTAGAAGTTTTCACCAATCCGCAGCATCCCTACACCCGGGGACTGCTCGCCGCCTCGGATCTGAATGCCACCGATGAAAAGGGCCGGCTTTTCACCGTCGCCTCGGCCGCGGCCTATGTGCCGCCGACGGATCATGAGCCGCAGCCCGAGGCCTTGGCCCAACCGGCTGCCGTGTCCGCAGAAGCCACGGCGGGAGGACCTGTGCTCCCGTTGCCTGCCGGGGATGAGCCGGTGATCAGCGTGGAAGACCTGCATCGGCGCTACCCGGTAGCCCGCTCCACGCTCTTTGGAAAACCCTCCGAGGTCCATGCGCTGCGTGGAGTGTCCTTTGAGGTGGCCGCCGGGCAGCGCTTTGGCGTGGTGGGCGAGTCCGGGTCCGGCAAATCCACCTTGCTGCGCATTCTGGCAGGCCTTGACCAGCCGACCTCGGGCAGCGTGAAAGTTGCCGGCAACCAGATCAGCGGCGCCAAAGAACGCGATCTGATCCAGCTGCGCCAGCAGCTGCAGATCGTCTTCCAAGACCCGATGGGTTCCCTGGATCCGCGCATGCGGGTCCGCGACATCATTGCCGAGCCATTGCTGGCTCCGGGACAGAAGGTGGACAGCGCAAAGCAGCGCAAACTGGTGGCGGAAATGCTGGGCGCCGTCGGCCTGCCGCGCGATGCGGCCGAGCGCTTCCCGCACCAGTTCTCCGGCGGGCAACGCCAGCGCATCTCCATTGCCCGCGCGTTGATCTGCGAACCCCGGGTGCTGGTGGCCGACGAACCGGTCAGTGCGCTGGACGTCTCGGTCCGTGCCCAGGTGCTGAATCTGCTCTCGGATCTGGTTGACGACTATCAGCTGACCCTGGTTTTTGTCTCCCACGATTTGGGGGTGGTGCGCCATCTGTGCGACAACGTGGTGGTGATGAACAACGGGCAAATTGTGGAAAGCGGGAGTACCGAGCAGATCTACGGCAATCCGCAGCATGGCTACACCCGCACCTTGGTCAGCTCCTCGATGTCGTTGCGCAACGAATTGTCTTTGCGCTAAAAATCATTGTCTCCCGTGAAAGGTCCACCATGTCCCAGCTTTCTCATCGCAGCACGGCCCTGCACCAACTGAGCGCCCGCGAGCTCGGGAATGCGTATGCGGCCAAGGAACTTTCCCCGGTAGAGGTTGCCGAGGCAGTCATTGAACGAATCCAGGAGCGCGAACCGGTACTCAACGCGATGTATCGCTTCGACCCGCAGGATGTTCGGGAGCAGGCGCGGCTCAGCGAGAAACGCTGGGCCACCGGCACCGCGCGCGGGGTGCTGGACGGGGTGCCAGCCACCGTGAAGGAAAACGTGGCCCGGGCGGGGATTCCCATGCCCTCGGGAACCGCCCTGCCGAACCCGAAAGTGCCCGCGGCGAATGCACCGATCACCAACCGGATTCTCGAAGCCGGGGTGGTGATCCTTGGCTCCACCACCATGCCGGACTGGGGAATGCTGTCTTCCGGAGTGTCGAGCTTGCATGGCATTTCACGCAGCGCCTGGAACCCGGCGTGGACCACCGGTGGTTCCAGCGCCGGTGCCGGTTCTGCCGCGGCCGCCGGGTACGGGCCGCTGCATGTGGGAACGGATATCGGCGGTTCCATTCGGTTGCCCGGCAGCTGGCAGGGGCTCGCCACGCTCAAACCGAGCGCCGGGCTCATCCCGCTCGATGTTCCATACCTGGGCCGGGCTGCCGGTCCGATGGGGCGCAGCGTGGATGACATCGCCTTGTTCATGGCTGTTCTCGGCCAACCCGATGTGCGCGATTACACCGCCCGTCCCTACCCGGCGCAAGACTGGGCTGGCAGCATCGAGGGCGTCGCGTCACTGAAGGTTGCGCTGCACACCGACGCCAACGCAGGATCCGCGGTGGAACCGGAAATACTGGCCGCGGTGCAGCAGGTCGCTGCCCTCTTTGCCCGGGCCGGGGCAACCGTGCAAACCCTTGACCCGTTTATCACCCAGGATATGCTCGACCGGCTGGACAGGTTCTGGCGCACCCGTTCCTGGGCGGACTACCGCGAACTTCCGCCAGCAGACCAGGCAAAGGTCTTGGACTACATTGTTGCCTGGTGCACCGTGGGTTCCAGCTTCGACGGTGCACAGACCATCAGGAACTTCGGCGCCATTGACCAGATGCAGCAGGCGGCCATCGCGGCGACCTCCGGCTTTGATCTGGTGATCTCCCCGGTCGCGCCCATGGCGGCATTCCCCGCGGAGCAGCCAATGCCGGTGGTGGATCCATTGGCAACCATGAGCCACATTGCCTTCACCGTGCCCTACAACATGTCCGGCCAGCCAGCGGCCACGGTGAACTGCGGATTCACCAGCGAGGGCAAGCCGATCGGCGTGCAGCTTTCCGGTCCGGTGGGTTCCGATGCCGCTGTGCTGCACGCGGCACGCTGGTATGAGGCGCACCGTCCGGCCAGCGCCAGCCCGTTATGGGACACGCTGGACTGAACGCCGTCCGGGACCGGTTATTCCGGCGGGTTGTAGCGCCCGTCGATGGCGGTCCACCCGCCGTCGACGGTCAGCACCGAGCCGGTGACAAAGCTGGAGGCCTGCGAGGCCAGATACACGATGGCCCCGGCCATCTCCTCGGGTTTTGCCCAGCGGCCCAGCGCGCTCTTGGACGCATACGCGTTGTACCACTCTTTGTCTGCACTGATTTGTGCGGTCAACGGGGTTTCCACCACGCCCGGGGCCACCACGTTCACGCGCACGCCCTGCGGGCCGAACTCGGCCGCCGCGGTGCGTGCCAGCTGCACCAGCGCGGCCTTGGTCGCCGCATAAACGCTCTGCCCCGGCTCCACCACCGAGGCCCGGATCGAGGCAATCCCGATGATGGAACCGCCGCCATTGTCTGCCAGGCGCGGGGCAAAAGCTTGAATCAGCGCGAAGGAAGCACGCAGGTTCAGATTCACTACCTGGTCGAATTCGTCCATCGTGTAATCCACGATCCGCTTGCGTACATTCATCGCCGCGGTGAATACCAGTGCGGCGATGTCCTTGAATTCCGCGGCGGTGGCTTGCACCGCCTCGAAGTCCAGCACATCCAATTCGATCACGCTCGAGTCGCCGGGGAGCAGATCCGCGGTTTCTTGGGCTGCGAATACGTTGCGATCCGCGCAGATCACGTCGGCTCCGTACGCAGCCAGCGCCAGCGCGGCCTCGCGTCCGATCCCGCTGCCGGCGCCGATCACCAAGACGCGGCGGCCGTTGAAGCTGAAAAGTTGTGTGTAATCCATGGGTGCTTGCCTGCTTTCAATACGGCGGCGCTAGGGCCGGATGATGGCCATACGGGTGACGGTGAACTCTTCCATGGCAAAACGCGGTCCCTCACGGCCGATCCCGGAATCCTTGACCCCGCCGTAAGGCATGATGTCGGAGCGGAATCCGGGAATCTCGTTGACCACCACCCCGCCCACGTCGAGTTCTTCGATGGCACGGAACGCGGTCTTCAAGCTGGCCGTGTAAATTGCTGCCTGCAAGCCGTAGCGCGAGTCGTTGACCAGCTCAATTGCGGTGTCCAGGTCCGGAACGCGGTTCAGGCAAATCACCGGTCCGAAGATCTCCTCGCACCACAGATTCGCCTCGGTAGGCAGCTGGCTGATCACGGTGGGACCCAGGCTGGCTCCTTGCAGTTCGCCGCCATGCAGAATCTGTGCACCGCAGTCCACCGCCTCCTGAATCCAGGTCATGATCCGTTCGGTGGAGGCCGCATTGATCAGCGGTGCCACCCGGGTGTCCGGCGACCTCGGGTCGCCGACGGCCACCTCGTCCATCCGCTCCAGCAGCCGCCTCTGGAATTCCTCGGCAACCTGCTCCTCCACGATGACGCGCTGCACCGAAATGCAGGCCTGCCCGTTGGCGTAGAACCCGCCGCGGATGACGGCGTCTACCGCCTCGTCGATCCGCGCATCCTTGGCCACGATGAAACCGGTATTCGAACCGAGCTCCAGCACCGTCTTGCGCGGTGCGGCGTTCTTGGCGATCTGATGGCCTACAGCGGCGGAACCGGTGAAGGACACCACCGCGGCCCGCGGGTCGGCGACGAGAGTTTGCCCCACGTCGATCCCGCCGGTTACCAGCTGCACCGCCGCCGGGCTGGCCTCATGCTCGGAAAGCGCCTGGCGGATCAGGTGCACCGCCCACAAGGTCGTCAACGGCGTGTTGGGTGCCGGTTTCACGATGATCGGGCAACCGGCGGCGAGGGCCGGCGCAACTTTATGGCTAGCCAGCAGCAGCGGGTAATTAAACCCGGCAATGCCGATGACAATTCCTGCGGGTTTGCGCGTCCAATACCCGATCATGCCCTCGCCTGCGGGCTGCAAGTCCAGCGGAACCGTTTCACCGTGGCTGTGCGCCACCTCCTCAGCGGCCGCCGCCCAGGTGGTGAGCGTGCGGGCGACCTCTACCTGGCAGTCGACCAGCGGTTTGCCGGTTTCCAGCACCAGCAGGTTTTCGAGTTCTGAGCGCACCGCGGCAAGTTTGTTGTGGACCGCCATGAGGATGGAGCGGCGGGTGCCGGCACTGAGCGCGGCCATGGATTGACGGGCTTCTTGAGCCGCATCCAGCGCCTGCGCCGCGTGCTCCACCGTACCCCGCGGCGCGTGGGCAATCACCGAGGAATCATAGGGGAAAACGATCGGGTCGCTGTGCTCGCAAGGCACCCAATGCCCGCCAATGGGCAAACCGTCCGGATGGCTCTTGACGTGAACTGGCACCATTCCTGCTTTCGAGTCGACTTAAGCGAAAGTTCCACTGGTCTGACCAGTAGCTGTCAACAGCTAATCAGTGATCTGGCGCACAGTCAATGGATTTGCGCTAAAAGACTCACCAAGCAGGCAAAACTTACGGCTTCATTGACAAGTTCTGGCCCAGCAGGAAAAGTGTTGCCCACCTGCAGGCATGGCATCAGCTTGCCGGTCTAGATGCCGTCGATGCACCACTAATTCACCATGGAGAAGCCGAATGCAAAGCGCCGCAAGAACTTATCGCATCGCCGTGATTCCCGGCGACGGGATTGGACCCGAAGTCACCGACGGCGCACTGGCGGTACTGGCCGCGGCACAACGCGCCTTCGGCTTTTCGCTGGAACTCACCGGCTTCCAGGCCGGTGCCCAGCACTATCTGCGCACCGGTGAACTGTGGAACGAACAACTTGCCACGCAATTGCGTTCCCACGATGCAATCCTTTTCGGCGCGATGGGGGACCCGGCGGTGGAACCGGGAATCCTCGAGCGCGGATTCATCCTCGCCATGCGCCAGGCCTTCGAGCAGGCGGTCAACCTGCGGCCGGTGAAACTCTACCCGGGGGTGGCCACCCCGATAGCGGGGCTGACCCCGGAACGCTGCGATTTGGTGATCGTGCGCGAGAATACCGAGGGCGCCTACGTCGGCCAAGGCTCCACCATCCATGCGAACACCCCCAACACCGTCGCGGTCCAAGAATCAGTTAATACCCGCCAAGGCATCACCCGAGTCGTGGAATACGCTTTTAAACTCGCCGCCAGCCGGCGCAAGAAGCTGACCCTCTGCCACAAGAAGAACATCCTGATCGAGGCCGGCAAACTCTGGCAAGAGGTGGTGGACCAGGTAGGTGCGCGGTACCCCCAGGTGCAGCTGGACTACGTGCACGTCGATGCCATGTGCTTCCACCTTCCGGTCTCGCCAGAACGCTTCGACGTGGTGGTCACCGACAACCTCTTCGGAGACATCATCACCGACCTCGGAGCGGTGATCCAGGGCGGCCTGGGCGTCGCCGCCAGCGCCAACCTGAACCTGGATGGTTCGGCACCGAGCATGTTCGAGGCGATCCATGGTTCCGCCCCGGACATTGCGGGCAAAGGCTGGGCCAACCCGGTCGGGGCGATCCTCTCGGCCGCGATGCTGCTGGCACACCTCGGTGAAGGCCACGCGGCACTGGCTATCGAGGCCGCCGCCGTGCAGGTGCTGCAGAAGCTGCCCGCGCTCGCCGGACCGCAGATGCTGATGAGCACCGGGCAGATTGCCGAGGCGGTAGCCGATCTGGTGACCGAAGACTTCCGCAGCATCGAAGGCCATTCGGTGATGGAGAATTTAGCAGCCGTGCGCTGAGGCCTCGAAGCTGTCACGTGGCGGTATCCGCGCGTTTGCCTGAGCGCAACCCACCGGCCACCGGCGTTGCGTAGCGTAACCAGTCATGAGTCGGCTTTTTGTGGCAATCGGAGATTCCTTCACCGAAGGCGTGGGGGATTGGGAGCCACGCCTGCCCAACGGGGTGCGTGGCTGGGCAGACCGCGTGGCCAAGCAGCTGTCGAAGGAAGATGGCCAATGGCGCTACGCCAATCTGGGCATTCGCAGCCGGCGGCTGGATCGGATTATCGAAGAACAGATCGAACCGGCGTTGGCGATGAACCCGGACGTGATCAGCTTCTACGCTGGCGGAAACGATATTCTTGAATTCCGCAAAGACCTGGACAAGGTGCTGGCCGACTACCGCGCCGCGGTGGAGAAGCTCGCCGCCTCGGGAGCGCAGATCCTGCTGTTCACCGGTTTTGATATCCCCGTGCATCCGATGCTCGCACCCTTCAAACGGCGCAACTGGAAGTTCAATGACTGCGTGCGCGAACTGGCCGCGAAATATGGCGACACCGTGACTCTGGTGGACTACTGGCAGTGGGATGTTTACGCGGACCGGCGCATGTGGGATGTCGACAAGCTGCACATGAACCGTGCGGGACATCGTTATATGGCCATCCGGATACTGGAACTCCTAGGTGCAGAGCACCAGCTGGTCTTTGAACCTTTTGCCGACGCGCGGCGAATCGGTTTCCTGCAAGCCACCCGCCGGGACGTGGAGTGGCTGCGCCAATGGGTGCTTCCGATGTTTGGGCGCCGGCTGCGCGGAGTCACCCTGGGAGATGAGCTGGCACCGCGCTGGCCGCAGCCTATCTATCCGGCTCAGGGCATGAAAAAACTGCACCGCAAACGAAGCCGGCACAAAATTGCGGACCCCACCGCGCCACCGGCACCATGATGCCAGCGGCGCAGGTGAGGAAAGCTTGGCTACGCGGTGGGGTTTTCCATCGCTTCGGGGCTCATCCACGCGACTTCCCAGACGTGTCCGTCGGGGTCCTTGACTGCCGCCTGGTACATGCCGGGAAATGGTTCGTCGGCCGGCCGGTAGATGCTGCCTCCGCCAGCGACGGCGCGCGAGGCAAAATCATCGACCCCTTCGCGGGTCTCCGCGGACAGTGCGTTCAGCGCTTCGCGGTGCTTTGAACCGAGTGCCGGAACATCTCCGTCCACCAGGAAACTGGCAAAGAACTCTTCACGGAGCACCATGATCAAGATGTTTTCGGCAACGATCCAAGAGGTCGCGTTCTCGTCCGAGAAGGTGGTGTTCTTCTCGTATCCCATCGAGGAGTAGAAGGCGTCGGATCTGGCCAGATCGGCGGTCGGTAGGTTTACAAAGATCATCTTGCTCATGCTCATACCTCGGTAACTGGTGGGGCAGGGCGCGAACTGCGCCCAGGATAAACTTTGCCCCACCTCAGGCGCGTCGACAAGAGGTTTTCACACCAAAATATTGGCGGTTAAGCTGAGCCTGGAAACGCGAATGCCCCAGCCCGCACAACGCGGACTGGGGCATAGCACCGTCAACTAACCACTGGCTGAGGGTATCGGTTCAAAAACTAGATCAGCGCCTTGGTGATTTCCAGCGGGATACGGTCGCGGGTGTAGGTGATGTGGTCATAACCGTGCGGCTCAGGCTTGCCGTCTTCACCGATGTTGACGAATACGATCTTCTCAATGGTCAGGATCGATTCCTGGGTGAAGATGTTGCGCACTTCGGCGCGCAGGGTGACCGAGGTGCGGCCGAAGTCGATGGCGGTCAGGCCCATTTCAATCAGGTCGCCTTCCTTGGCGGAGGCGATGAAGTTGATTTCAGACATGAACTTGGTGACCACATGCTTGTTGCCAAGCTGGATGATCGAATAGATGGCCGCCTCTTCGTCGATCCAACGCAGCAGGCTTCCGCCGAACAGCGTGCCGTTTGCGTTGAGATCTTCGGGGCGAACCCATTTGCGTGTGTGAAAAGTGATTCCCTTAGCCATATCTAAAATGCTAGGTCAACTAGGCCTCTTTGCGCTGTTATGCTCTGCACATTGTCGGGGAGAACACAATCTTCTGGGGGAGAAATGATCGCTGAGCGGCGCTCGCACTGTGTAATGATGCACTACTTGATGCCAAGTAGGAGCGCTATTGATAGTCTCAACATAGCGCAGAGAAAAACGTAGAAAACATAAGTAGAAAGTGGGTGAACATGAACTATCCTTCGGACGGGAACGACACCATCCCTACCGATTTCGACGATGTTGTCCAGCAGGTCTCTACCGGTTCGCTGGCACACCAGAAAATTGACGAGCTGCTACGCGAGGCACACGAGCGTTATTCGGACGTAGACGATGGTTTGCTAGCCCACTACATCCCTATCCTTGGCCATGCGGACCCCGATCTATTCGCCATCGCCATGTCCCACGTGGGCGGCTCGGTGCACGAGGTCGGAGACTGCCAGCACGAATTTTCCATTCAATCGATCGCCAAGATGTTCGTTTACGCGCTCGTGGTTCAGGAACACGGACGAGAAGTTGTCCGTGAACGCATCGGCGTGAATAACACCGGCATGCCGTTTAACTCCGTGATGGCGGTCGAGCTGAATAATGGGCACCCGATGAATCCGATGGTCAACGCCGGTGCGATCGCCACCACCGAGATGATCCCGGGCCGTACCTCGGCTAAAAAATGGGAGAATGTCCGCGCCGGACTCTCCGCTTTCGCCGGACGCCAACTGACGCTGGATGACGACGTATATGCCTCTGAATCCGAATCCAATGAACGGAATAAAGCCGTAGGCCGGCTGCTCAAAAGCTACCGCCGCATCGAAGGCGACCCACTGGCCGCAGTGGATGTCTACACCCGGCAATGCTCGCTGAATGTCACCGCCTATGATCTCGCGGTCATGGGTGCGACGCTCGCCGATGGCGGCGTTAATCCCGTCACCGGCCAGCGCGTGGTGGATGCGGACGTTTGCCGTGACACCTTGGCCGCCGTGGCCACGAGCGGTCTCTACGAGCACTCGGGGGATTGGCTGTTCGAGATCGGGATCCCGGCTAAGTCAGGTGTCTCCGGTGGCATCGTCGCTATAGCACCGGGCAAGGGCGCTATTGGCGCGTTCTCGCCACCATTGGATATTGCAGGCAACTCGGTGAAAGCGCAGTTGGCGATCGGGCACTTGTCGCGCGCCATGGGCCTGAACCTGTTTGCTTCGGCTCCGGAGAAGAGCCTGCTGTCGAAAGCCGGACGCGGGTAGCGGTTACATCAGCGGTCAATCGTAGATATCGATTTGTTAGCGAGCCCCCTTAGCGACACTTCATATAAACGTTAACGATGATTATGCCGACACTGGTGGCCGCTGCTGTGGACGCAGTTCCGGTCCATGTGCTGTTTTTGACTTTGGCGGTAACAGTGAAGGTCACGCCCAGCGACACGACGCTGAGCCCCGAAGCTGTGTATATGAACGAGGTGTCACTGGTAGTCTTCGTACCGCTACTGGTAAATAAACCGGCCTCCTTCCAAGTGACTACATATTCCAGTGGCACGCCTTCTAAATTAGGAGGGCGATTCCACGTCAAACGGACCTGCCCCTCGCTAAGTAAGCCTGTTCCCAAGATTGATCTGCTGTCGTCGCAAGTAATAACGCCCAACGAACCAATGCTTACTGTGGAGAAGGACGCCGAAGCGTAGGAATTATCTGTCCACGAAGCCTCTGTCTTGGCGAAGCGTTCTGAATTGAGCCCGAGTATCATGGCACTACTCAAAAATAGGACAGTAAATCCTAAAAGGTGTCGACGGAAGCGCCTTGACGGTTTTTCCATCAGGGTTTTACCCGTTTACGCCCGTGATGCAGTGTTGCGCCAACCGCGGTTAAAATTCCCCCGGCGATGACGAGCCACTGCCAGTTGCCTATGCCTGTGTCGGACAAGTGGAATTGGTCTTGCCGTTCTTCATTCGGATGCTTAGGAGACCTTGGAGGAGTCATGGACAGAACTTCTCCCGATCCGGAGGCTGAAATGCGAATATTCGACCCACTATCTCCGCCTGAATCGTGCAATGCATTTTTGGAAATTGTGCCTGTGATCAACAGTCGGTGGCGTTCTGCGGCAGAGAAGGTAACCAGATGCTGAGGGGCATCGCTGGATCTTTCTTGTAAGGTGCGAGCGCTGGAGTTTTTTATGAGAGTCCTCGCGCCGTCTGGACACCCTAATGCCGGGCTGGTCCCCGGAATCACGGGACAATCGACAACGGTGAAAGTCAGAAGATCAGAGGGATTTTCTTGTGGGCTTCCTACACTGAGCGACAGATCAATAGAGCCTGGTTCTGGTGCGTCTGCCCAGACGTCGATGCTCCAGACTGCGGAGTCTCCAGGACTTAGATTTTGCATTGTTAGGTAGTCAGCTGTCGATTCGATGCTCAGGTAGTCACCTGTGACGAGGTTTGCGCTCGATAGGTCGGTGGACGAAGCAGAAGAGTTCAGCAACATGGGTGCGAGTAAGAACATGGGAAGCGCTACGGACAGGTTCGGCGGATGCGTTAGATCCCCCATCTCTTCGTCTGAGCGGCGTGGCCAGAAAGCCCACACAACCAGTGCCGTTGCGCCCAGGGTGAGGCCCCCTATTACCTTTGGGTTGCTAAACCATTGGATCACCGGGGCTATGGCCGGAACCGAAAAGAGTACGCGTTTGACAGTGGGGACCGCATAAGGTGCGGCATCAAGAGATTCGTTGGCGTCGCCCTTCATGGTAAAGGTTGCAAAACCGGTTGAATCGTCGACATCGAGTATTTCGACCACGCGATGGGTTACGGGTAGGATGGCGTGCTTTTGCTCGACGGTCACCACATCGTCGACGGCAATTTGGGCTGCAGGAATCTCTCGAACGAATGCGATCGAGCCAGCTGTGATCGTTGGACTCATCGAGCCGGTCCGGAACATCATGATGGAAATTTGGAAGAAGACTCCAAGAACCACTAGCACGATGCACAGCGACCTTGCGACTGCCAGGAGCGACAAAATTTGGTCACCAATTCGGGATGCGGCTGTGCGCCTTGTACTGGTCCTTTCATTGCTCATGGGTGGGCTTTCATAGTGGTCTCTTATCCGCGGGAAGTAGTGCCTACCGGGCGTCGTTGAGTCGAGTTTACTTATCTGGGGTCAATCCCAAGCAACTGGACTTCACCGTCATCGCGATTGGACCAGGGTTGGCCCGAAAAGATGAAAGTGAATTCAATGGTCGACCTAACCGACGGAAGTGGTAGTGAAGTTCCATTGAGCGGTGGCTGTTGCTCCCTCGGTCAGCGTATTGTCTGCGGTCACCAGGAAGCAGAGATTCACAGGTGTTCCTGCGACAGCCTCGGTCCCCATTGCTAGGTTGAAGCTGGCTGTACCTGCCACCGCATCCAACGCAGTTCCTGCGGGGATAATTTCCGTACCCGTGACGTCATTGTCACACGTTGCGAAATCGGCAATCGAGAGGATTTGGTAGGTCAGCGCTCCTTCAGCTGTTCCCTCTCCCGCAGATGATGTTAGTGTCACGGTGGCATTGTAGGTAGTACCTGCACCGATCCGCATTGCATAAGGCATGGCAATTGTAGTTTCAGGGCTTAGATTATCGGCTCCGGCAAGTTCGACCGTCAGATCGGCCGCCGCGCCTGAAGTTTCATGTTCGAAATATTCTGTGCCGTCGGTGGTTCCTTGGACGTTGAAAGAACCGGAGTTAAACGTCCCACCTACCCATTCTTGATCGGTCCACGCTGCCAATGTCACGGCTGTACCGATACCGAGGACAAGCCCACCGGCTAGCAAAGCTTTGACCTTGCGCGATTTTTGGCTTGGACGAGAAGGGCTACTTACGGCCATGGTTGGCTCCTTAGAAGCGATGATGAACACCCGAGAGGGCATGATTGTTCTTAAAGCCTATCGAGTAAAGTTGACGCTTCAAGGGCTACCATTGGGTAGATTGGTTTTATTCCAGTAATTTGTCCAT
>DNHA01000130.1:0-1295 GCA_003486025.1 Micrococcaceae bacterium
ATGACCGTGTCCACTCGCATATGTCCGTCCCGATCGGTGCCTAATATGCCCAGGGCCACAGGTCCACGCCGGCCTTGGGGGCCACGTGACATATGGATCACAAGATCAAGAGCGCTGGTTGCTTGGAGTGCTGTGGCTTGCAGATTCCATCCGGCCAGTGCACCGAGGGCCGCCAAGCGGGCGGGAACAGCTTCGGGATTATTTGCGTGCAATGTTCCTGCCGCGCCTTGATGCCCGGTGTTCATCGCTGCCAGGAAATCTCTGATTTCAGCTCCGCGGCACTCACCGACAATTAATCGGTCTGGTCGCATGCGCAACGCTTGGATCACCAGGTCGCGTAGCTCGATGGTTCCGGCGGCTTCCACATTCGCTGCGCGGGTTTGCATGCTGACAACGTGGTGGTGATCGACTTGGAGTTCTTGGGAGTCTTCCACCACGATGATGCGTTGACCTTCATGGGCTAAGGAGAGCATCGCTTGGAGCAGAGTGGTCTTGCCGCTGCCGGTGCCACCAGTGATCAGAAAGTTTAGTTCTCGCCTCATGATTTCTTCGAGCAAAGGACGCCACCAACTTGCAGCATGTTCCAGCGCCCCGCCCAGATCCAAGGCCTGAGTTTTCTTTACACGAATCGAAATTAAGGGTCCTTGGGTCGCAATCGGAGGAAGAACTGCGTGGACTCGATAGTGTTTTAGACTCATATCCATAAAGGGGCTTGCGTCATCTAGCCGGCGTCCGGACAGCGTCGCAAGGTGCACGGCGAGCCGGCGCACCTGTTCTGCTGATCCAAAGACATAGTCGGTCAGTTCTAGACCACGTGGCGAGTCGGTCCATACCCGGCCCTTCCCATCAACCAGTACGTCGGTGACCTCCGGTAATTGTGCAAAAGGCTCAAGAACGGACAGCCCGGTCACTTCGTCTTGCAAGGCTTTCAACGATTCGGCAGCTCCCGAAGATCCCAAGGCAGCCCCGGAGTCTTGCACGGCACCGGCGAGCGCCACCGCATCTAGCTGTCCGCCGCTGGCCATGGCACGTTGCCGGACTGATTCGAGAATCCGAGCATCAACTTCGCGTCGGTTCGGACGTGCCGTGCCTTGTGCACTATGCCTGCCCGGGCTCATATTTCATTCGCCTCTTTCTGCGGTAGAAGTCGCAGATCCGCGATATTCTGCCGAACCTTTCGAGATCGCAAGATGTCAAAGAGCGCCCCCCGCTGAAGAACGCGAGTGATCTTTGGCAGGCTGAGAAAGTGTCCTAGATATGCACTACTTGCCGGAACTGAGTTCCGTGGATTTCTC
>DNHA01000130.1:1367-3618 GCA_003486025.1 Micrococcaceae bacterium
GTGAGGACTTCATGATCAATGAACTGTTCAATCACCGCATGTTGTGGATGCAAGGCGCGTCCGGTGTCGACGACCAGTAGGTCGAAGCCTTGCCTGGCGGCGGCCAATAAGCGCACCACCAGTTGTTCTTCCACGCCGGTGCAGCTGGAGTTTGGGGACCATGTCAGCACGGCGGTGTCCTGCAAATAAGGAAGTGTATCCACCAACTGATGAGGTGCAAGTGCACCACCGGATCTGCGTAGCTCCTCCCACCCGATTCCGGTGGGCGGGTCCAACGTCAGCCGTGGCCATAATCCAGTGGAATGCGGATCTAGATCGATGAGTAGGCTCTTTTGCCCGCTCAATGTGCCGGCATGGGCAATCAGTGCAGCTAAGGTGCTGGTGCCTAGCCCTCCAGCAAGGGACGCCAAGGACAGACAGTGCGCTTGTCCCGAACGCATCCCCCACAGTCCTAGATATTCTCCCAACCAATGGTGCGCGCTGGGTAGTATGGCAACGCGTGCCCGTGGAATCCTGCTGGCTACCGACCAGAGTTGTTGATCATCTTCTTCGAAGCCAAGAATTACGTCACATAATCCAGGAAATTCCAACGCATCATCAGCCATATCAGCACCCCAGAGCACTGGCCCATGGCCGGCAGTGGGCAGATCTTTCAGTTCGGCGCACTGGTTGATCCGCACTGCGGCGCCCAACGCAATCAGAGCGCAGCTTTCAATCAGCCGTTTATCGTTACTGACTAAAGTGCACACCAGTTCTTCTGCTGACTCACGCGCTGGTTTCACCAGAGCAAGCCGCTGGTCCTGAAGGGCTTGTTCCGTAGCCACGAAGCGTGAATCACTTGGTGCCTGCGGTACACCGATACTAGGGATAGGTAACCAATTCATAGTTGAACGATGGCATCGTTTTGAACAGTGCCGGGCGCACCCCTGGCAAACTGGGGATATTGTCCGTGGACAATGCACAATAGAGCAATGAGCACGCTTGCCTTTATCGGCGCAGACCCCGAAGGCTACGCCATCCTCGAATTGCGTCAGGCCGACACTGGAGCACCGGTTATTCCGGCCAGGCCGGTGTCCGCAACAGATTTTCCTATGGCTGTACGCACCATTGAAAACGAGCATTCCCCCCGTTGGATCATGTTGCGCACCACCCCGTGGATGCAGCCGCTTTTGGCTCACGGTGTCTTCCTTGCCAAGGCACATATCCTTTCCCTTGCCCAAAGGATTTTGCATCGTAGCCCATTGAGCTGCGGTGAGTTGGAAGACTTTGATCTAGATAGCCCGAATGCTCCGATACTCCGGCCAAATCAAGATGCCCTATTTGATTCTCCGGTCACCGGCGAAAGCCTCGATGACCTGGTTTCTATGTATCTGGCCCAACGCCAGGCGCTACCTACCGAGCAGTCCGCGCGTAAACGGCTTGAATTACTCATACATGCTGAGTCCGTGGGTGCACTGGTGGCCTGCGAAATGGAGCATTCTGGATTGGCCTGGGATGAAAAGGCACACCGCGAATTATTGCGCGAGAAGCTGGGGCCAGCGGTGAGCGAGGGGAACCGTCCGGTAAAAATAGCGCAGCTAGCCCAGTCTTTAGCTCAGGCGCTGAACAGTCCTGGTCTGAACCCCGATTCCCCGCAGGAGCTGCTACGCGCCCTGCACCGTGCGGGATTTGCGGTGCAATCGGTCCGTGCCTGGGAACTGGAACAGCTCAAGCATCCACTGATCGACAAGGTGCTGGAATATAAAAAACTTTCCCGGTTAGCCAGTACCCATGGAGATGCGTGGTTGGATCAATGGGTCACCGAGGGCCGTTTCCACCCGCACTACATCTTGGGCACGGTGGCCTCTGGCCGTTGGGCTGCCAGTGGCGGCGGGGCGTTACAACTGCCCCACACCATCCGGCAGGTTGTCCGGACCTCCGTGGGGCGGACCTTTGTCATTGCCGACGGGCGGCAACTTGAACCGCGCATTCTTGCTGCCATCTCCCAAGACCGTCAGCTCCAAGAGGCAGGCCAGCAAGATGACCTGTATCAGTGGCTTATCAACGCGAAACTTGTCTCCGACCGCAATGAGGCAAAGTTGGGGATGCTCTCGGTCATTTACGGGGGCGGCGGCGGCAGCTCTGGCGCGGTAGGCGCCGCGCTGAAGAAGAACTTCCCCCAGGCGATGGCCTATGTTGATCAGGCGGCCAAAGCCGGTGAACGCGGTCAAGGGGTGCACAGCTGGTTGGGCCGGGGCTGCCCACCGGCGGA
>DNHA01000130.1:3630-4957 GCA_003486025.1 Micrococcaceae bacterium
GGCTGCAGGCCCAGCGGGCCACTCACGATGAAGCAGGACAACGAGCAGCCGACGCGGCGGCGCGTTCACGCGGCAGATTCACACGGAACTTCGTGGTGCAGTCAACCGCGGCAGAATGGGCGCTGGTATGGCTGGGCCATGCCCGGCATCTGATACGGCAGGCCGGATGGGGCGACACGTGCCAGCAAGTATTTTTTGTCCATGACGAAGCGGTCTTTGAATGCCCGGTGGAATTGGCCCCGCAGCTCGGTGAATTAGTACGCCACGCGGCCTTGCTCGCCGGACGTACCCTCTTTGGCGAGCACAGCCCCAACTTCCCGGTCAGCGTCGGCATCTCGCAGAACTACGCCGAAGGCAAGTAGCTGGCTAGTTCATCATGATTTCGCGTTGCCTGTTCCACGGCTTGTTCCAGCCCAGCTCATCAAATAAACGGTCAAGGACAATGGCAGTGAATCCCCAGATCAAATGATCCTCATATTCGAAGGCCGGGGATTTGAAGCGTTGCGCGCCACGGCGCACTACCGCTGTCAGCCGGTTATGCGGATTGAGCAGATGCGCCACTGGTGCGCGGAAAACGTCCGCGCTTTCACGTAGATCAGCCGCGTAAACCTTGGATTCGGTGTGCCACCAGCCGACCACCGGAGTGACCAGGAAACTCGATACCGGAAGTTCGGTCTCGGTCAGCTGTCCCAGCACCTCAATCCCGGAGGTCTTTACTCCGGTCTCTTCCCAAGCTTCGCGTAATGCGGCAGCAACCGCTGACCCATCCTCAGGATCCACCCCGCCGCCGGGGAACGCAACCTGCCCGGCATGTTTGCGCAGCGTTGAAGCACGTTCAACAAAGAGCAAGTCAAGGTCCTGGGCCTTGGATTTCTCCCCTATCGCCTCTGCGGTGGCTGACCCGAAGAGGATGAGCACGGCGGCCTTCCGGACGCTGTTGGCATCAAGTTGGGCAAAGACCCAATCCTTGGAAAGTTTGGTCGTAGAGCCCTTGCTCTGCTCGTGGGTGGCGATCACCTTGGCCAACTCGGAACGTGCACTCATGCGTCCAGTCCATATCCTTCGGCGCGCAGTTCTCGACGGGTAGCTCCATCAAGCATTTTCTGCAGCAGTTCTTCTCTTCCGGGGGCCAATTCATATTTGAGCAGCTTTTGGGCCTTGGCCGGAATTTCTTCACCGATTCCTGCCGAAGGGCACAGCTGCGCCAAGACGCAGGCGCCACACGCCGGTTTGCGGGCGTGGCAGACTCTGCGTCCGTGGAAGACTACCCGGTGGCTGAGCATGGTCCAGTCGCGCTTTTCAAATAATTCACCGACCTCATGCTCCA
>DNHA01000130.1:4987-11147 GCA_003486025.1 Micrococcaceae bacterium
GCTCTGTCCGGTCCAGCCGAATCGATTCGCGAGCCGGCCGAAGTGCGTGTCTACGGTAATGCCGGGAACGCCGAATGCGTTGCCAAGCACCACGTTAGCGGTCTTGCGTCCCACCCCTGCGAGTTTCACCAGATCTTCAAGCTTGGCAGGAACTTCTCCGCCGTGCCGCTCAACCAGTGCCGCGGAAAGCCCTAGCAGCGATTCCGTTTTGGCACGGAAAAAGCCCGTGGGACGGATGAGCGTTTCAAGTTCAGCACGGTCCGCCTGGCTCATGGCCAGCGCATCAGGGAAACGGCTGAACAGTGCCGGGGTAATTGAATTAACCCGGACGTCGGTAGTCTGCGCGGAAAGCACCGTGGCAACCAGCAGCTCGAAGGGATTTTCAAAATCCAATTCTGCGACTGCATACGGGTACGCCTCGGCTAAGAGCCGGTGCATCTTGCGTGCGCGCCGTTTCAGACCTAATTCAGATTCAACTTTTACTTTTGTGGCCACCAGATGATCGTGTCATGAGCCGGCGAATTTTTCATTGTTTACCGGCATTTCATCGCGCTCTATGACCGTTCAGCGCAGAAATTGCCCACTGCCACCTCTGCGGTGACACAAACCACAGACGCCGGCTTATTGGCGTGTAACTTTGATCACAGAGTAAATTTTATTTAACCGAAAGGAAGCGATCACCGGTGAGTGATTCCAAGACCCTGGACAATCTATCGCATGAAACCCGAGCTTTTGCCCCGAGCAAAGAGTTCAGCGAGCAGGCCATCGGTCAGGCCAGCCAGTATGCGGCAGCCAAAGAAGACCGCTTAGGCTACTGGGCGCAGCAGGCGCGTAGCGTACTCACCTGGGATACAGATTTCGCCGAAACCTTGGACTGGTCACAGGCTCCGGTAGCCAAATGGTTTGTGGGCGGAAAGCTCAACGCCGCCTACAACGCGCTGGATCGCCACGTAGAAAACGGCCTCGGCGACCGCGTCGCTATTTACTTCGAGGGCGAACCAGGCGATACCCGTACCTACACCTACGCACAACTCACCGAGGAAGTGAAGAAGGCAGCTAACGCCTTTCAATCCTTGGGCGTAGTTAAAGGTGACCGTGTCGCGGTGTACCTGCCAATGATCCCCGAAGCGGTCATCACCATGCTCGCCTGCGCACGCATCGGTGCAATCCATTCGGTAGTCTTCGGCGGCTTCTCGGCCGATGCACTGCGTAGCCGCATTGACGACGCGGATGCCAAGCTAGTGGTCACCGCCGACGGCACCTGGCGCCGCGGCAAGCCATCTGCGCTGAAGCCAGCGGTTGACTCGGCCCTGGAAAAGCCTGGCCACACAGTAGAAAACGTGTTGGTAGTCAAGCGCAATGGCGAACAGACCGCCTTCGGTCCGCTGGATAAGTGGTGGCATGAAGTAGTAGACGCCGCCAGCACCGAACACGAAGCACCGGCTCATGATTCCGAACATCCGCTGTTCGTGCTTTACACCTCCGGTACTACCGGTACCCCGAAGGGCATTGTGCACACCACCGGCGGGTACTTGGTCCAGGGCGCGGTCACTCACCGCGACACCTTTGACCTGCATCCCGAGACCGACGTGTACTGGTGCACCGCCGACATCGGTTGGGTCACCGGCCACTCCTACGTCACCTACGCACCATTGATCAATGGTGCCACCCAGGTGATCTACGAGGGAACTCCAGACACCCCGCATCAGGGACGCTGGTGGGAACTGGTTGAAAAGTACAAGGTCTCGATTCTTTACACCGCGCCCACCGCCATCCGCACCTTCATGAAGTGGGGCCGCGATATTCCTGATGGATATGACCTGTCCTCCTTGCGCGTGCTTGGCTCGGTAGGCGAGCCAATCAACCCCGAAGCGTGGATGTGGTACCGCGATGTCATCGGCACCAATAACGGTAAAAACGGTGAACGCAAGGAAAACCCCACCCCCATCGTTGATACCTGGTGGCAGACCGAAACCGGCGCGCATATGATCACTCCGCTGCCTGGCGTCACCGCTGCCAAGCCGGGCTCGGCGCAGGTTGCCGTTCCAGGAATCAGCATCGACGTGGTTGACGAAGCCGGCCAGTCCGTTGCCGACGGAGAAGGCGGCTTCCTGGTCATCCGTGAGCCTTGGCCAGCGATGCTGCGTGGCATCTGGGGCGATATGGAACGCTATAAGTCCACGTACTGGTCCCGTTTTGATGACATGTACTTTGCCGGTGACGGTGCCAAGAAGGACGAGGACGGGGATATCTGGTTGCTCGGACGCGTCGATGACGTGATGAACGTTTCCGGCCACCGCTTGTCCACCACTGAAATCGAATCCTCGCTTGTGGCCCATCCGTATGTGGCAGAGGCCGCGGTAGTCGGTGCGAAGGACGAAACGACCGGTGAAGCCGTGGTGGCGTTCGTGATCTTGCAGAAGGAGCCTGCCGAGGGCGAAGACGTGGTGGCAATCCTGCGCAACCATGTGGGCAAGGACATTGGCCCCATCGCCAAGCCACGTCACGTGCTGGTGGTTCCGGAGCTGCCGAAGACCCGTTCGGGCAAGATCATGCGGCGTCTGCTCAAAGACGTGGCCGAAGGCCGCGAAGTGGGAGACTCCACCACGCTGTCCGATGCTAGTGTGATGACACAGATTTCGCAGTCAATGAAGAAATAGCACTACCTGCAGAAGCCGCCACCGACCTGGTGCGTTTTCCTGAAACCCCGTGAGGGGCTGCCCGAAAACGCACAGGATGGTGGCGGCTTCCTTGTGCCCGCATCAGGTACTAGTCAATCGCAACGGAGGCTTCTTGCGCACTGGACTCGATTTTCATGGTGACTTCGCGCAGTTGCGGTAATTCGGCAGCCAGGCGTTCAGCGATGTCCTGGGCATGTTTTTCCAGCCCCAAATACACCGGGTTGCCCAGCAATTTCTCGGTTGCTGCGCCTTGCTCCAATAAGACGGTCAGCTCACCGGCATTGCTGGCAGAAAAATCCTGGACATAATAGTCGGGCCACGCAATCGCGTCGGGGCAGGTTGCCGCGTGCGAATCGAGCCAGATTTCCATTGCCCGTGCGCCCCGCGCCGACGGATTCTTTTCAGCCTGAACAAAGTCCCATGCCACGCAGTTCTTATCCCAAGCTGCTTCCGGGCGCCCCGCTGCCACCGCCATGGTTTGCGAGTTCCTCAATTCCTCGGCCGTCCCTACCTCTTGGGTTGGCAACGCCTTGGGCACCACTGGACCTTGCACAATCGGTGTCCCCGCGTTCGCTTCAGCCGTCAGTTCGTGATCATTTTTCAGAAAATCTGGATCCAGATGGCTGACTGTGAGAAGCCCAAAGATCGCAATGAGCACCACGCCGACCGACACGTTGCCAACAACCCTTTTGGTTCCGCGTTTCAACTGCACTCCCCCGCTGAACGAACTTGAGCTTTCAACATTACGGCAGTTGCCGCGGGCAAGCACAGCTGCAATTCCTTCTATGAACCCCGTAATACCGGATGCGTCTGCGGTGATAGCCGCGTTGTGTAATAGATTTAAGTCATGACCGACTCTGCCAAGCGCACCATCTTGTTACTCAATGGACCGAACCTGAACCTCTTGGGAACTCGCGAGCCTGAAATCTACGGGCACGATACGCTCGCGGATGTTGAACGCCTGGCCAGGCAGGAGGCTGCCGAGCAGCAGCTTGCCTTGGAAGCGTTACAGTCCAATCATGAAGGTGTGCTCATTGATGCAATCCATGAGGCGAGACTGACCAAGGGCGGCATCATCATCAACCCTGGGGCTTTCACCCACACCTCGGTAGCTATCGCCGATGCACTCAGCGGGGTGTCCCTGCCGGTGGTTGAGGTTCATATCTCCAACGTGCATCAGCGCGAGGCCTTCCGCCATCACTCATATGTTTCTGCGGTGGCGTCGTCAATTATTATTGGCGCCGGAGTTAACGGCTACCGGCTCGCGGTGCAGCAGATGGCCCATCTTCTGAGCCGCTAATCGCTAATGCAGTCACCGGTCTTGATGGACGTGGTGCGTTGGCTCGCAGCTTTCAGGGCGCTTTCCAACTCTTCAAGACTCAGCGCGAAGCCGATTTCATCGTTGCCTCGCGATTTGGCAAAGACCATGCCTACCGCTTCACCGGCTTCACTGACCAGCGGTCCCCCGGAATTGCCCTGGGCAACCTTTGCGGTCAGCTGGTATACGGACAACGAGGCAGGGTCTTCACCATAGATATTGGCGATAGATACTGTAGCCCGTGAGGCTACCACCGCTCCGCGCACCTGCAATGGTCCACCGGCCGGGAAACCAATAAATGCTGCTTGGTCGCCGCGGCCCAGATTTTGATCTGCGAGCTCTAATGGTGCGGTGTCCATCCCGTCGACCCGAAGGACCGCGATATCGGCCTCCGGATCAAAATAAACGACTTTTCCGCGGTGAAGTTCATCACCACCAACTTCCACCGTGGCGGCGCTCAAACCGGCCACCACGTGGGCGTTAGTCATCACCAGCTGGTCGGCAATGACAAAGCCAGAACCGGTCAGGTTCACACCGCATTGCACGGCGGTACCGGAGATCTTGGCTACCGACTGCACGGCGGCGCGCTGCACATCATTGGGTTCCCATTCCCCGGCCTCCACTGGCTTCACCGGCGGGGCGAATGGATCCAGCAATGCGGGGATCGTTTCGGCCATGACTGCCGAACGTGCCGAGGAGATGGCAGTGTTGACAAATTCTGGTGTCAGCCCGCGAATCGAGGCAATCATTTTTGACTTGTCGATCTCCGTGGACAAGCGTGGAATACCCATGCTTGACGTGGAGAATGCCAGTGCGCCGATGACCGTGGCGGTAATGAATACCGAAAGTACGCCACCGGCTAAACCATCCGCGGCACGCAGGAAATCAAAGTTCATCCAGCGTCGTAGCCGCACCGCAAAAACTCGGCCCAAGGCTTGGCCCAGAACGAGCAGTACGGCCGCGGTGGCCACCATCAGGCCCACTCGCCACCAAGGGTTCGAAGCGAGGGTTGAGACCAACGGTATGGCGAAGAATGCTGCGACGCCGCCAGCGACGAGTCCGAACATGTCGCCGACCGTGTAGAGGAAGCCACGACGAATCCCGGCAATAAAAAAAGACAGCAAAACTATACAGATGGCAAGGTCCAGCCAGCTGAATATTCCGAGCACCGAGACCCCGCTTCATTCACAAACTTTCTATTAACCCAAGGTACCCTTAGAAGCTGATGGATTTCTGCGAGGATATTCGCGAGTTTTAGTAGGGTGAGCGTGATTCTCAACATTTCTTGGCAAAACCACGTGTGGAAACTGTCACATTGTTACCGAATACGGCACAATGAAGTTAGCGCTTACTACTGTTGACAGGAGATTTTATGGATATCGAGGTACTGCGTCGTGCGCCGCTTTTCGCGTCGCTGGGTGATGAAGTATTCGCCACGCTAACCGAAGAATTGACCGAGGTCGATCTGTCTCGCGGTGCATCAGTGTTCCGCGAAGGCGATCAGGGTGACCGTCTCTACTTCATCGTCTCGGGCAAGATCAAGCTTGGCCGCACTTCCGCCGACGGACGTGAAAACCTGATCGCCGTTCTCGGCCCAGGTGAACTGTTCGGCGAAATGGCGCTCTTCGATCCACACCCGCGCAACGCAACCGCAACCGCCGTGTCGGAAACCCGACTGGCAGGCCTGAGCCACGAAAACATGCGCAAGGCGATCTTGAACTCCCCGGAGGTCTCGATCCAGTTGCTGCAGGCTTTGGCTGCGCGTCTGCGTCGCACTAACGAGTCCCTAGCCGATCTGGTGTTCTCCGACGTTCCTGGCCGTGTGGCCAAGGCACTGTTGGATCTGGCTGACCGTTTCGGCCGTCCAGCAACCGATGGCATCCTGGTAGCTCACGAGCTCACCCAGGAAGAGCTGGCCCAGCTGGTCGGCGCCTCCCGCGAAACCGTGAACAAGGCTTTGGCCGAGTTCGTGCAGCGCGGCTGGCTCCGTCTGGAAGCCCGCGCAGTTGTCATCTTGGACATCCAGCGTCTGCGTCAGCGTTCACGCTAAGCATCGCTGCAAGAACTATGGCCGGAAATCCTTTCGAGGATTTCCGGCCATTGTTTTTTGTGCACAGGATTTTCAGTGTCCTGGTTCCGCCTGCCAAGGACGATTTGATTC
>DNHA01000129.1 GCA_003486025.1 Micrococcaceae bacterium
CAACGGTGCAAGCAGCAAAAGGTCTACGGACCAGAACAACGCATTTTCGCGTTCTGGAGCTGGCTTGCGCAGTAACGTTGATCCTCAGTGGTTGCAGCGCTTCGAGCCAACCGGAGGCGGTGGCACCGTCCGACGGTCGGCCGGTGGTGCTGACAACTTTCACGGTACTGGCGGATATTGCCCAAAACGTGGCAGGGGAGCACCTGCGCGTGGAATCGGTGACCAAGCGTGGGGCGGAAATCCATGGTTATGAACCCACCCCGGACGATTTGCGCAGGGCCTCCCATGCGGACCTCATCCTAGATAACGGGATGAACCTGGAGGCCTGGTTCGAGCAATTTGTGCACGATAACCCGGCTCCCCATGTCACCGTCAGCGACCGGGTCGAGCCCATCAGCATCACCGGGGGCGCAGGCGAGGGAAAGCCCAATCCGCACGCGTGGATGAGCCCGCTGAACGTCAAGGCCTATGTCGATACGATGGTCCACGCGTTCAGCGAGCTGGATCCGGCACATGCCGATGACTTCCAGAGCAATGGCACCATTTACAAACGTAAGTTGCAAGCAGTGCAGGACTCGCTGGTGGCCGATCTCGCTCAGGTGCCCGAAAGCCAGCGCGTGCTGGTCTCCTGCGAAGGAGCCTTCAGCTATCTGGCCAGGGATGCCGGGTTGCGCGAAAAGTACCTCTGGGCGGTGAATGCCGAGTCCATGGCCACCCCGCGCAAGGTGGCCGCAGCCATTGACTACGTGCGAGAGCATCAGGTTCCTGCGGTCTTCTGCGAATCGACCGTTTCAGATGCGGCCATGCAACGAGTCGTCGAATCCACCGATGCGCACTTCGGCGGAACACTCTACGTCGATTCGCTGTCCGAACCCGACGGGCCGGTGCCAACCTATCTGGATCTGATCACCCACGACGCTCAAACCATTACCCGCGCCCTCCGAGGAGAACTGCCATGACGCTCGCTATTGATGTTGCGCAAGCGACAGTTCACTATGGCCCGGTCCTTGCCCTGGACAAGGCCTCGATCCAATTGGAGCGCGGATCGGTCTGCGGACTGGTCGGCATGAACGGTTCGGGAAAATCTACACTGTTCAAAACCATCATGGGGCTGGTCAAACCCGATACCGGCACGGTCCTGGTCAACGGGCTCAATCCACTGCAGGCTCGTAAGTCATNNAAGTCAGGGGCAATCGGCTACGTTCCGCAAAACGAGGCAGTGGACTGGGACTTCCCGATTTCGGTGCGCGAGGTAGTGATGACCGGACGCTACGGGCGCATGGGGATCACCAGAACACCTAGGAAAGCTGACCATGCAGCGGTGGAAGCAGCGCTGGAACGCGTAGAACTCACCGCGCAGGCGTCACGGCAGATCGGCCAGCTCTCCGGGGGCCAGAAGAAGCGCGCCTTCGTGGCACGCTGCATCGCCCAAGAAGCAAGCATCATGCTGCTCGATGAACCCTTCGCCGGGGTGGACAAGCGAAGCGAAGCAACAATTACCAAGCTGCTGCGCGAGGTCGCAGACCTCGGTGGAAGCGTGCTGGTCTCCACCCATGACCTGCACGCGCTTCCGACCTTGGCGGACCAGGCAATCCTCTTGATGCGCAAGGTCCTGATGCACGGAGCTCCGCAGGTGGTTCTGCAACCGGAAAATCTTGCCATGGCCTTTGGCCTGGATCCTATGAATCGAGGCGACAGCGCGTGAATCTGATCGAATTACTAGCCGAGCCGCTGGGCTATACCTTCATGGTGCGTGCGCTCGCCGTCACCGTGATCGCGGCGATTCTGTGCGCGGTGCTTTCCTGCTGGCTGGTGCTGATCGGTTGGTCGCTGATGGGGGACGCGGTATCCCATGCGGTATTGCCCGGGGTAGTGCTTGCCTATATCGTCGGTGCGCCTTTTGCCTTGGGGGCATTGGTCTTTGGATTCTTGGCCGTTGCGCTGATCGGGGCGGTGCGTGACACCTCCAGACTGAAGGAAGATGCGGCCATTGGGATCGTGTTCACTACGCTCTTTTCCTTTGGGCTGGTGCTGATCTCGGTCACCCCGAGCCACCTGGATTTGAACCACATTATCTTTGGAAATCTGCTCGGAGTTTCCGCAGCGGACCTGTGGCAAGTGATCATCCTGGGAGCGGTGACGTTCCTGATCCTGATCCTCAAGCGCAAAGACTTCACGCTATACGCTTTTGACTCGACCCATGCCCACGCACTGGGGATGAATCCGAAATTGATCGGGGCGGTGCTCTTGGGACTGCTGGCTATGACCTCGGTGGTGGCCTTGCAGGCCGTGGGAGTCATCCTGGTCGTGGCGATGCTGATCATCCCCGGGGCGAGCGCTTACCTGCTGACAAATAGCTTCGGCAAGATGCTGGTGATCGCCCCGGCGCTGGCAGCGCTGGCCGGGATCATCGGGGTGTATATCAGCTACTACCTGGATGCTTCCACCGGCGGCATGGTGGTGCTTTCGCAGGGTGCGATCTTTGTCCTGATCTATCTGTTCAGCCCGCGCCA
>DNHA01000004.1 GCA_003486025.1 Micrococcaceae bacterium
CGAGGAGGGGTCGAAGATGCAAGACCAACAACGGGTGCCTCGGGTGCCGGTGACACTGTCCAGTGCCTCGGTTTATCCGCTGACCGTGCATGATGCCTTCGCGATGGCCAAGGACGTGGGCTACGACGGGCTAGAGGTATTGATTACCGGTAACCAAGCGAGCCAGTCCGCCACCGCACTGATGGCCCTCATGGATAAGTACCAGCTGCCGATTATGGCCATTCACGCACCAACCTTGCTGCTCACCCAGCAGGTCTGGGGTTCGGCGTGGGCGAAGATTGAACGCTCGGTGATCCTGGCGCAGGCAGTCGGAGCGAAAGTGGTTGTCGCGCACCCGCCATTTCGATGGCAGGGGGCCTACGCGGAGAGCTTCGTCGAGGGCGTGCGCCGCATCACCGCATCGACGGGGATGAAGATCGCTGTGGAGAACATGTACCCATGGCGTAGCCGGGGACGCGAATCCTCGAAGATGTATCTGCCGCACTGGAACCCGGTTCCGGAAGACTACAAGCATGTCACCTGGGACTTCTCCCATGCGGCGATCGCCAATATGGACTCGCGCCAGGCGCTGGAAGACCTCGGCGACAGATTGACTCACCTGCACCTTTGTGATGGGTTGGATAATGGCAAAGACGAACACTTGGTGCCGGGACTAGGCACGCAGCCGGTGGCCGAATCACTGCACTTCTTGCGCGATTCACAGTGGGAAGGCGTGGTTGCGGTGGAAGTCTCCACACGCAAGGCCAAACATGCTGGACAAAAGGAAGAATGGCTGGGGCGCACACTGGAATTCGCGCGCGAGCATCTGACAATTAATCAAGACTCTGAACGGGTGGCAAAATAACTATATGAGCGAAGCGACAAACCATCTCAAGCTTGCATTTTTAGGTACCGGCTCCATGAACGGCGCGATCCTCCGTGGAATTCTGGGCGCCGGGCATGACCCGAAGAACATTACTGCCACCCTGCGCAGCGATACTCGCGCCGCATCATTGCGCGAGCTAGGCATCAACGTGCTGATCGGCAATGAAGACCCGGAAGCCAATAAGAAAGCTGCAGCCGCCGCAGACATTGTGTTCCTCGGTGTGAAGCCGGTGGGCATAACCGCGCTGTGCGATGAGATTTCTCCGGCATTAAACGCATCAACCGTCGTGGTGTCGGTGGCTGCCGCCATCACCTTGTCGACCATGCAAGGCCACCTTCCTGCCGGCCAGCCGGTCGTGCGCTCCATGCCGAACACGCCATTGATGGTCGGTGCCGGCGTGGTTGGCCTGAGCGCCGGTGCGGCGGTCAGCGAGCAGCAAATTGAACGAGTCACCGAATTGTTCTCCGGCTCCGGCGACGTGCATGTGATCGATGAATCGCAGCAAAATGCACTGTCGGCTATTTCCGGTTCCGGCCCTGCCTACGGTTTTTATCTTGCCGAAGCGATGGCCAATGCGGGTATCGCCATGGGACTTGACGAAAAGCTCGCCACTGACTTGGCCCGTGCCACCGTGGCTGGTGCCGGGAAGATGCTGGCGGATCCGGAAGCCAACCCGGCACAGATGCGCCGTGCGGTGACCAGCCCGAAGGGCACCACCGAACAGGCCATACTGACCTTTGACGAGCAGGGAATCCCGGCAATCATTGAAGCCGGCGCCAAGGCCGCAGCGGCTCGTGCTGCGGCTTTGAGCGATGAGCTGAGCTAGCTAGCGAAGCGTTGACTGCCGATGGCGTCAGGGCCCCAGCAAAGGGGCGCTGACGCCATCGGCGTATCTGCTGGACCCTAGGGGCGGGCAGCGAAGCGTTCAAGCAGGTCTACGTGACCGGAGACGATCAGCACGTCGCGGCGGGTGACCATGGTATTCGGTACCGCGTAGGTGAAATCTTCGCCGGGGGACTTCACCCCAACAATGGTGATGCCGTACTTGGAGCGCACCTGGGACTCGGCCAGCGTGAATCCCTGGGTCTCCTTCGGCGGATACATCTTCACGATGGCGAAGCCGTCATCGAATTCAATGAAGTCCAGCATTCGCCCACCGACCAGGTGGGCGGCACGGACTCCGGCGTCAGCCTCGGGATAAATCACATGGTTTGCGCCGATGCGAGTGAGGATCTTGCCGTGTGAGGGCGTAATCGCCTTCACCCACAGATGCTCAATGCCTAAATCGACCAGGTTCACCGTAATCAGCACGGAGGACTCAATCGAGGTACCCACACCGACCACCGCAGAACTGAACTCTTGAGCGCCAAGCTGGCGCAAGGCATCGATATTGGTGGCGTCGGCCGCAACCACGTGGGTGAGCGTACTGGCCCACTGCTGGACAAGTTCGGGGCTTCGCTCGATGGCCAGCACCTCGCGGCCCTGCTTGACCAAGGTCTCCGCCACCGAGGCGCCGAAGCGTCCCAAACCAATGACGAGCACCGGTGCGTTGTGCTCAATGTTTTTCTCAGCCAATGATCGGCCTTTCTTCGGGGAGGCTAAACAGCGTATCGCGATGACGCATGGTCAAGGCGCTGGCTAGGGTAATACTTCCAATACGTCCGGCGAACATCAATGCGCTGAGCACGTATTTACCGGCCGGGGGCATCTCTGCGGAAACTCCCATGCTCAGTCCCACGGTACCGAAAGCAGAGATCGATTCGAACAGCGCCCGGGAGAACCCGACCTGCTCGTCAATGGCCAAGAGCAATCCGGTGGCCACCATGACCAGAGTGGCGCCCATGGCCACGACCGACACGGCCACGCGCATGGTGCCCTCGGGAATGCGCCGGCCAAAGGCTTTGGCATCGCGTTCGCCGCGGACCTCGGCCATAATGGCCAGGAACATCACAGCGATGGTGGTGACCTTGATGCCGCCCGCGGTGGAAGCGGAACCGCCACCGGCAAACATCAGCGCGTCAGTGACTAACACGGTGACTTGTTCAATGTCATTTTGATCCACCAGGTTAAACCCGCCAGAGCGGGTCATTACCGAGGCAAAAAGGCCGTGGATGAATTTGTCCCCGGAATTCAGCGAGCCAATGGTCCGTGGATTGTTCCACTCGACCAGAAGCCACAACGCGGTACCTGCGACAAGCAGGATGAGGGTCACCAACAAGGTCAGTTTGGTGTGCAGATTCCATTTTTTGACGTTGAAGCGGTGGGCCAGCAAGACCATGATGACCGGGAAGCCCAAGGATCCTAAGAACACGCCGAGCATCAGTGGGCCCAAGATCCACAGGTCGGTCTCGTAGGGAACTAATCCGTCGGAGTGCGGAGTGAAGCCTGCGTTGTTAAACGCGGAGACCGCGTAGAAAACTCCGTGCCAAATCGCCGAGAGAAAGTCTTCACCCAGCAAAATGAAGCGTGGAATGAGCAAAGCCGCAATGAGCGCCTGCAGGCTGACCGCCGTGAGGATCACGATGCGCAGCAGGGAGCCGACCTCGCCTAAGGCGGATGCCGCAGTGGTATTCATGGAGTTCTGCGCCATGAGCTTGCCTCGCACGCCGAGCTTCCGGGAGACCGCAAGAGAAAAAATTGAAGCGAGGGTCAAAATTCCCAGGCCGCCCATGAAGGTACCGATGAGCATCACCAATTGCCCGGCAAAAGACCAGTGCACCGCCGTTGAGACCGTGGTCAGTCCGGTCACACAGACCGCCGAGACCGCGGTAAACAAGGCGTCGTGCAACGGTGTGGGCTCGCCGCTAGCCGAGGAGAAGGGAGCGGCGAGCAGCGAGGTGAACAGCGTGATGGCGACCAGGAAGGCACCCAACGCTAAACGAGCGGGGGAGCGAACGGTGAAATCGGCGATGCGGACCCGCAACGCCAGCCACTGTTTGCGGCGGTTGCCGCGCGACTCAGCTGCCCTTGCCGGGTGACTCGGTTCGCTTTGGGTGCTCATTGCGTTAAATCGCCATTTCGTGGTGTGGACTGTTCTCCTTGTAATTTACGCGGTCAACGCACAATGAGCTCGTCTTGACGCCTCGAAACACGAGCAAAATGCCTATAAGGCCATAAATGGGTTAGTTGAATCACAATCAGGTAGCCTACAAAGGTGCTAGAACCTCAACATGCGCCGCAACCTACGCTCGTGCTCTGGGATGAGCAGTATCTGAAATACAAGTTCAGCGACTATCATCCAATGCACCCATCGCGGCTAGAGCTGACCCATCGCCTGAGCCAGGCGCTCGATGTTTATGCCGCTCCCAACGTGAGCATGACGGCCCCCGACGTAGCGGACGAACAAATCCTTTTGACGGTGCATGACCAGGACTATCTGGATCAGGTCAAAGCGGTCAGCGAGGAACCTGGCTTGCAAGCCGTGGACTATGGCCTGGGAACCGAAGACGATCCGGTTTTTGCCGGCATGTATGAGGCGGCCGCACGCATTGTGGGCGGTTCGGTGATCGCAGCAGATGCCATCATGGATCAGTCAGCGGTCCGCGCGGTGAACTTTGCCGGAGGCATGCATCATGCAAAGCGCAACAAAGCCAGTGGGTTCTGCATCTTCAACGATGCAGCCGCAGCCATTCACCGTATGCTTGAACGCGGTGCCGAACGTGTGTGCTACATCGACGTAGATGCGCATCACGGTGATGGCACCGAATCAATCTTCTGGGATGACCCGCGGGTGCTGACGATCTCCATCCACGAATCCGGGCTGTCGCTTTTTCCCGGCACCGGGTTCGCCAATGAAATTGGCGGTCCGCAAGCCGAAGGCAGTGCGGTCAATATTGCCTTGCCGGCGATGACCGGCGATGCCGGCTGGATGCGCGCTTTCCACGCGGTCGTCCCACAGCTGGTCCGCGCATTGGATCCGGAAATTATCGTCTCCCAGCATGGATGCGATGCGCACCGCGATGACGAGATGACTAACCTGAAGCTTTCGGTCGACGCCCAACGGCAGGTTGCCTTGGATATCGCACAGCTGGCCGACGAGGTCTGCGATGGACGCTGGCTTGCGACCGGGGGCGGGGGATACAACGTCACCGCGGTGGTGCCGCGAACCTGGACGCATCTGACCGCAATCGCCGCCGGGAAACCAGTGCCGCTGCGAACTTATGTGCCCGAGCAGTTCCGCCGCTACGTCCTTGAAACCTACGGGCGGGCCATGCCCTATCTCATGGGTGATGACGCGCAGCTATGGTGGCGAAATTGGGAAGTCGGCTATGATCCCGCAGATCCGGTGGACCGCACGATTATTGCCACGCGCAAAGAAGTCTTTCCGCTCTATGGCCTGGACCCGTGGTTTGACTAATTTCACTGCACTGCTGTGATCAATCTGAATCCTTGACCGGGGTGGGAAATCCGCTGCTGTCAGAGCATATGCCGATAGGGTTATGTCTGTGGCTATTGATGAAGTGTTTTCTGCGTTGGCAGAACCAACCCGACGTAAGATCATCGAAGCGCTGAAGGCCGAACCCATGGCCGTCGGCGCACTGGTGACACAGCTGGAGATTTCGCAACCTACGGTCTCCAAGCACCTGAAAGTTCTGCGCGAAGCAAATCTGGTGACCATGGACGCCCAAGGGCAGCGGCGTATTTACAGCGTGCAGTGCGAAGCCGTTGAAACTTTGGTCGCTTGGTGCGCCGAGATCCTGCCAGCTTTGGAACCCGTCCCCGAGATGGTGTCCGTGGATCTGGACTTGGTGCGCGATCCGCAGGATGCCAATGCACTTCCGGCTGCCGCACATCAGCTCGGCCGCAGTGTAGGGCGGGGCTTGGAACAAGTCACGGGCAGAGCTCAAGGGATCTTGGAGCGTTTCCCTCGTTTTGGCCGCCGCCGATAACCATTTGACCTTGGCAAAGACCGTCTGGACCGTTCTTCTGCGGGCCTTTTACGTTACGTACAAGTTCGCGTTTTATAACAGAGAATTTTCGCTAAGAATGCCAGGCATGGCATTCTCTTGCGTGGGGCAGTGTTGCCGGGCCGGTGGTCTTTTGGGCGCCCCTGCTGCCTGCCCCAAGTGATGAGGAGAGAAACTTGGACAAGCAACTAGCGACTATTCGCGACGAAGTCTTCCGCCGTAACCCCGGTGAGGCAGAATTCCATCAGGCAGTGACCGAAGTCTTCGAGAGCCTCGAAGCTGTGTCAATCAAGCATCCTGAATATGCAGAGGCTGCTATTCTTCAGCGCCTGTGCGAGCCAGAACGCCAGATTATTTTCCGTGTTCCCTGGGTAGACGACGCTGGACGTGTCCAGATCAACCGCGGTTTCCGTGTTGAGTTTAACTCGGCGCTGGGCCCCTACAAGGGCGGACTGCGATTCCACCCTTCGGTGTACTTGGGTATCGTCAAGTTCCTTGGATTTGAACAGATTTTCAAGAACTCCCTGACCGGTATGCCAATCGGTGGCGGCAAGGGCGGCTCCGACTTCGATCCACGCGGTAAGACCGACGGCGAAGTAATGCGCTTCTGCCAGTCGTTCATGACCGAATTGCAGCGCCACATCGGTCAGGACACCGACGTTCCGGCAGGCGACATCGGCGTCGGCGGACGCGAAATCGGCTATCTCTACGGCATGTACCGCAAGCTGGCCCAGGAGAACACCGGCGTGCTGACGGGCAAGGGCATGACCTACGGCGGTTCGCTGATCCGTCCCGAGGCGACGGGCTTCGGAGCCGTCTATTTCCTGCATCAGATGCTCGAAAAGGCCGGCATGGACATCAAGGGCCAGACCATCGCCATCTCGGGCTTCGGCAACGTGGCCTGGGGCGCGGCGACGAAGGCCACGGAACTGGGCGCCAAGGTGGTGACGATCTCGGGTCCCGACGGATACATCTACGATCCTGCGGGTCTCGACGCCGAGAAGATCGCCTACATGCTCGAACTGCGCGCGTCGAACAACGACGTGGTGGAACCCTACGCCAAGAAATTCCCCGGCTCGCAGTTCTTCGCGGGCAAGAAACCGTGGGAGGTCAAGGTCGACATCGCCATGCCGTGCGCCACGCAGAACGAGCTGGACGGCGAGGACGCCAAACGGCTGCTGGCCAACGGCGTGAAGGTCGTGGC
>DNHA01000065.1 GCA_003486025.1 Micrococcaceae bacterium
CCGATTCCGCAGACGGGCAAAAAGAAATCCTCCCAGTCAAAAGACTGAGAGGATTTCATTTTGGTCACCGCCGAATTATTCTCGACTTGTCCCATAAGTGGCGGGGAGAGGATTTGAACCTCTGACCTCCGGGTTATGAGCCCGGCGAGCTACCGAACTGCTCCACCCCGCGATGACTAGACTATTCTTCATCATCGCGGGGCAGAATGCAAATCGGCGACTAGAGAACAACTATCCGTTGTTCCCATCGGTTGGCTGCGCTGACTCAGTCGGTGCGGCTGGTGCTTCGGAGTTCGTCTTTACCTCGCCCTCCGGAGCGGCTTCACCGTTGATCGCTGCGTCGGCTTCCAGTGCCCGAGACAAGGCATTCTGAAGCTCAGTCTGTGCCTTACCGTAGGCAGCAAAGTCGCCAGCCTTCAAAGCTTCATCAGATTTCTTGATCGCTTCATTTGCTGCGTCCAATGCCGAAGTAAGCTTCTGCGTCTCAGACTGGGTGGGAGCATTGCTCTCCCCTGGCTGATCCTTCGGCTTGGTTCCGTCCCCGGTTTCACCGGTTACGGCACCGGAGTCGCCACCAAAGACTTCGTCAAGAGCTTCGGCCAGCGTATCGGCGAATCCGACCTGATCACCGAAGGCGACCAATACCTTACGCAAGGTTGGGTAACTTGTCTGGCCCGAGGACTGCACGTACACAGGCTGGACGTAGAGGATACCGCCACCTACAGGCAGCGACAGCAAGTTACCGTTCTTCACTTCGGATGCACCCTGCCGCAACAGGTTCAGCTCAGTAGTCACCCTAGGGTTGGTATCGAAGTTCTGCTGGGCCTGGCCTGGACCAGGTACAGCAGTATCGCGTGGAAGTTCGAGCAAGCGCAGCTTGCCGTATTGATCGCTCTTCACACCTTCTTTACTACCCGCATCTGCATCTGCCGAGAGGAAGCCAAACAGCACGTTACGCTGTTGGCCGTTAGCGGCTGCCTGCGGGATGAAGGTCGAGGTCAACGAGAATGACGCAGCATCCTGGGTTGGCATCTTCAACGAGAGGAAGTATGGAGGCTGCTTCACTCCCTTGGTGGATGAGGTCGGATCATCTGGCACTGCCCACGCATCGTTGGATTCGTAGAATGCACCGGCATCATCAACGTGATAGGTCGTGAGGACCTCGCGCTGAACCTTGAACATATCTTCCGGATAACGGACGTGTTCCATTAGTTCACTAGAGATATTGTCCAGTGGCTGCACAGCTGTAGGGAAGACCTTCTGCCATGCCTTCAGGATCGGATCTTCGGTATCCCAGGCGTAAAGATCAACCTTGCCGTCGTATGCATCCACCGTAGCCTTGACCGAGTTACGCATGTAGTTCACGCGACCTGACAGGCGATCAAAGTCTGACGCATTGGTCAGGGAGTCAGAAACAGCCGATTCAATCTGCTGCTGCTGTGCATACGGGAAGTCGTTTGAGGTGGTGTAGCCGTCAATGATCCATTTGACTCGACCATCAATAATTGCCGGGTAGGCATTGGAATCAAGTGTTAGATACGGGGCAACCTTGCTCACGCGATCGCGTGGATTACGGTCATAGAGAATCTGCGATTCATCGTTGACCGCGTTCGATAGCAACAGGTCAGTCGAGGCAAACTTCAACGCGTAAACAATGCGGTTGAACAGGTTGCCAACGTTTGGACCACCATCGCCCTGGAAGGTGTAGCGGGTATCTTCACCCTCGCCGCCAGCGCTTGGGCGGTCTAGTTCCTGGTCCGTCCAACCTTCTGGACCGCCAACTACCGAATAGTCTGGCGAAGTTTCGCCGAAGTAAATACGAGGCTCGTAATCAGCTTCAGTGATCAAGTCACCGGTGGATGGGATTCCACCGAGCATGAAGTCGGGGCGTCCGCCGGCAGCAACGCGGTTACCGTAGGCAGCAACTAGTCCATAACCGTGGGTATAAGTAACGTGCTGGTTGACCCAGGTGTCATTAGGGTTGACGCTAACTTCACGGGCAGCGATCACCGTATCCTCGATTTTTCCATCAATCTCGTAACGGTCAACGTTGAGGTTTTCGGGGAACGTGTAGTAGCCACGGAACTGCTGCAGCTGTGCGAATGCAGCGGAAACCAAGTTGGGATCCAGCAGACGAATATTTGCGGTGGTTTCCGTTTCCTTAGCCAGCGCGTTCTTTTCGGTGCTCACCTTCGCGTCATACGGAGTGACCTCGATGTCGCTCAGCCCGAAGGCTTGACGGGTCATCTCAATGTTTCGATCTATGTATTCACTTTCCAAGGCGCGCTGCGATGGAACGACCTGGAACTGCTGCACCAAGTAAGGGTAGATGCCGCCGGCAACGATCATGGTCACCACGAGCATCGCGGTGCCGATCAGCGGCAGGCGCCAGCGTCCGTTAATCGCAGCGATAATAAAGGTAATAGCGATCAGAATCGCGACGATAGCCAAGATCATCCGTGCAGGAATGACCGCGTGCACGTCTTTGTACAAAGCACCGGCAACTCGTCCGGACTGGTTGTTCAAAGTTTCGTACTGGGAAATCCAGAAGTTCACTGCCTGCAGTAGCAAGAAGACTGCGACAACAATCGCCGTATGCACGCGAGCGGCTTTGCCCACCGTGATTCCGCCACGTTCCTCAACACGAATGCCACCATAGAGATAATGTGTCAGCAGTCCTGCCACACCACCGAGCAGCACCACGGAAATCAAGAATCCGACGATTAGCCCAATGAATGGCAAGGTGAAAACGAAGAATCCGAGGTCCATATTGAACTGCGGATCGTTGGTACCGAAGGGGACCCGATTGATGAACAATAAGATGGTCTGCCATTGTCCGGCTACCGCAATAGCGGAGAAGATTCCGACCACCGCAGGGATGCCGATCATCAGGAACCGACGAATTGGCTCCAGTTGCGCTTGATACCGCGACATGGAGTCCTGGTGGTTGCCTTCCGGTGCGTAGACCGGGCGGTGCTTATATGCACTTCGCATGGAAAGCCACATCGGAACCGCCATCAGGACTAGCGCGATGACGAAGATGATGAGTTTAGCTATTCGCTCGGTCCAATAAACATCCGAGAACCCTAACTGGTTAAACCAGAGGATGTCTGCATAGAAGTTTGAGAGGAAAACAAACACAGCCACCAAGATGACCACAGCAAATACAGTCAGCGTCAGAGGTGAAGCTTTCTTATTCGCTGGTTTTGAAGGCTGCCGCGGCCCTTGGGGCCTCGGTGGGCCCCCGAACGGACTATCCGATCCGTATGACACTATTTATTCCTTACCTAGATGTCCCGCACGCCTTTAATAACGCCAGAACTCGTATGACTATCACTGTACTTACTTAGCTGCAGACACCAAGTTGTATGAACGATGCTTCCCGAATCTACGAACAGGACTCCAGCGTGGCCGGGTCCGTGCCTTGAGCAATCTGCTCTAGTGCCTGCCGTGCTTCATGCAACGTTGCAATCTTGATGACGTTTAGTCCTTTGGGCACTCGCCCGGCGACATCGGAACAGTTATCTGCCGGAGCCAGGAAGACCGTGGCACCATCTGCCTTGGCGGCGACCATTTTCTGAGCGATTCCGCCGATTGCGCCGACTTCCCCATCCGCGGTAATCTCTCCGGTTCCTGCGATGTGGTGGTCACCTGCCAGAGAGCCCTCGGTCAACCGGTCGATAATGGCCAGCGCAAACATTGTTCCGGCGCTCGGGCCACCAACTTCCTCAACTCCGAACTTAACGTCAATCGGGAAGTCGAACGAAGTACTCAGAAAAACTCCAAGTTGTCGGGTTCCTTCAGCACCTGGAGCGGTGGAAACCTTCACATCAACTTTTTGTGTTGAGCCCTTTCCGGAGGAACGTTGGACCGTCATGGTGCTGGTTTTTTCGCCACGATCATCTAGCTGTTTTTTGAGTTCCTCTAGACTCGTCACGGGTTTCCCCTCGAAGGCGAGCAGCCTGTCCCCCGGTTTCAACAAGCCTTTATTTGTATCCGTGGAAAAATCTGCANNTCCGCAGCAATCGACAGTTCCTGAGACGAAACCATCATCGAGTCATTGGCCTCGCCACGTTCCTCACTGGTCACGCCGCGTGGAATCATCGTCTCTTCGGGAACAATATCTTTGTTGGGATTAAAAAGCGCTTCGAGAATGACAGGCGTCGAGACACGGTTCTGTCCACCACCTTGGACGTAAATGGTTGTCATGTCCAAGATGCTGTCGGACTGATAACTCTTTTCCCCACTGATAGTGATCAGTTCTTTGTCGTTGTACTCGCCCAGCGTGTTCAATACCGGCCCAGGGGTGCGCACCACAAAGTTGGTGGGCAAGAAGAGAATCAAACCGACTAAAAGAAGGGCTAGGGTTCCGGCAATCGTGGTTTTCACCGGTTTGGAACTAGGAACTGACGCACCGAGAGTCGGGGCGGCATCCTTTGGGGATGATGGTTCCTGTTCGTGCACTGGCCTTGCTCCTACCGCTTAAAATTATTTCCGGAGCGTTTTCACAAACGCTACCCTCCTAGCCTACTGAAGGCCCGCCCCGAACTTCATCAGCTATAAGGAGTATTCGATGTGCCGAAAGCGAACTCTGGTGTTCATTGATGTGAACTCTCAGCCTCAGAGGGTACTTTAAGTACATGGCACAGAACCCTCCGAATAACCGACCTGACGGTGACGACGAAGAAAACAATCCGCAGGATCCGATGTCCGCAATGTTCTCTCAGCTCTTCGGTAGCGGTTTCGATCCAAATGACCTCCCGCCGCAGTTGCGCGAAGCCATGGGCTCCCAAGATCCTGCCGCTATGCAGCAAATGATGCAGCAAGCGCAAGCGATGATGTCCGCAATGATGCAAAATAATTCCTCCGACGGCCCAGTCAATTGGAAGCTTGCGTCAGACACTGCTCTGCAGGCTTATGCGGGTGAAGATCCGAAACCTTCCGAATCCCGGCAAGGTGCGATCGTTGATGCTTCCTACCTGGCAGATCTGTGGCTGAACAACGCCACTGTCTTTGAATCCAATGGTGAAGCCACCGAGGTGTGGACCCGCAAACGCTGGTACGACAAAACTTTGGGCGTCTGGAAAAAAGTGACCGAGCCAGTGGCCGAATCGGTGACCCGCGCAATCACCAGCGCTATGAAAGACCAGATTCCTGAAGAGATGAAGGGCATGCTCGGCAACTCCGATGCCATGTTCCGTAATCTCGGATCGAGCATGTTCGGCATGCAGCTAGGAACCGCGTTAGGTGGACTGGCCAAAGATGTTCTCGGGGGTACCGACATTGGCCTACCGCTGGCTGGCACGACGCCAGGCTTGGTGTCCACCAACGTCGCAAACTTTGGTGAGGGGCTGGAAATCCCGGAACAAGAAGTGCTGCTCTACGTTATTCTTCGAGAAAATGCGCACACACGCCTGTTCAACCGGGTTCCATGGCTCTCCTCAAAGCTGATTGGCGCGGTTGAGTCCTACTCCCGTGGCATTCATATCGATATGTCCCGGGTTGAAGAGGCCGTACGCGGAATCGATCCATCCAATCCGGAGAACCTGCAGGAGCTCCTCGGTGAGGGGCTCTTCACCCCGCAGCGCACCGGCGAGCAGGAAAAGGCTCTAGAAAATCTTGAACTGACCCTTGCGCTCATCGAAGGCTGGGTGGATCATGTGGTTTCCCGCGCAGCAGCGAACTTGCCGTTCGCCGCACACCTGCGTGAGACCATGCGGCGGCGTCGCGCTTCGGGCGGCCCAGCCGAGTCGGCTTTTGCCTCATTAGTCGGGTTGGAACTGCGACCACGCAAGCTCCGGGAAGCTGCAGCGTTGTGGGAACACCTCCATGAAGAGCGTGGCATCGAAGGGCGCGACGCGATCTGGGACCACCCGGACCTCATGCCTACAGCTGAAGATCTCAGTGATCCAGCCGGATTCACCAAACGTCGAGAATCCGCTGCCTCAGAGTATGACGAGTTTGATGCCGCGTTAGGCAAGCTTCTGGACGGCGGTTTTGACGATGTCGCCCCGGAAAGTGACAAACCGGATGAAGAGAACGAAGACCCGAAGAACTAAAGTCCAGTCCTCTAGCCAATAGGAGCCAAACAGCTTTAGCTGTTTGGCTCCTATTGTGCATTAAAGCTGCATTACGCGCAGCTCAATTGTCGTCCAGGTCGTCGAAGCCACCGGCTTCAATCTCGGTCTGACCGTTTTCTTTGGCGTATGCGTTGAATCCGGCGCTAAATCCGGCTAAGAACTGATCAGCCTCCNNTGACGCCTCTCAAAGCGATCCAGCAGTTGCTGGAATGCGTTCCCATGCCCCTGGCCGGGCGTTGCCAAATGCGCAAGCTCGTGGACCAACACATAATCTTGAATCCAAATCGGCACATACTTCAGCTTCGCCGATAACCGAATGCTGCGGTGGTAAGGCGTAGCCGAACCCCAACGCTTGTTCTGGTTATTGACCCACCGTACCGATGACGGATTAGCGATTCCGCCCAGATACTTTGCATCGAGGGCTTTGGCCCGATCCATCAAGGAGTCTTCGGTGGATAACGCACTCTCGCGGCTTTTGCGCTGCCTATACTTCTTGAGCATCTCTTCGACAAACACTCGCTCGGTACTTTCGTTGAGTGCCGCTGGCACCTGCACTACGAGCCGATTATCCCGCCATTGCGAGGAAATGGTTTTTTTGCGCTTATTTGAACGTACGATACGGACAGGAATGTCATCAGCCGCGATAAATTCTACGGTCTGCGGGAAATTCGGCATCGTGCGCCTCCACTTCTATCCTTCGTACATGCACGGGGTTGCTTGGTTATCCAATGAGCTTAGATAACTGGCTCACCGCGCAGTATCCATGCCTCGCCAACTGTAGATAACTAACCCGCCTGCTCGGCCAAGACAGCCAGCATGGCTTCTCCGTAGCGTTCGAGCTTGCTACGTCCCACCCCTGAGATCTTGGCCAATTGCGGAAGCGTAGAGGGCCGATGTTCGGCAATGGCCATCAGCGTTGCATCGGTGAATATGACGAATGCAGGTACTGAATTGCTCTGCGCCACTGTGGCCCTCCAACTGCGCAATGACTCAAAAAGCGCTTCGTCGTATGCGGCCGGGCAGGATGAACAGCGTTTGAGCTTTCGCTCTTTAGCCGTGGTCAAGAAGGACCCACAACCGGCGCACACCAACGGAGTCAGCTTCTGTGGCTTGCGGCGTACCGGAGCTTGCTGTCGGCTGCTTGCCTGGCGTACTGATTTGATTCCATCTAAGAATCTGGACGGGTAGCGGTGCGCTCTTCCGCCGGGCGTGCGAGCCAAAGACCATGAAAGATACAGATGGATTCTTGCTCTGGTGATTCCGACATACAGAAGCCGACGTTCTTCGTCATATCCAGCTTGGTCCTTGGCATAGGTAATTGGAACAAGCCCATCGCTCAGCCCCGCCAGGAACACTACGTCCCATTCCAGCCCTTTGGCTGCGTGGAATGACGCTAAGGTGACACCATCCAAGGTGGGCGCGTGCTGCGTGGCAGCGCGATCTTCAAGTTCTTTTACTACATCGCGCAAGGTCACTTGATCACTTTGTGTTCCCCTGCTGGCGACCAAATCATCTGCTAGGCGTACCAAGGCTGAGAGTGATTCCCAGCGTTGACGCACAGCGCCAGTACTGCCTGTTGGTGCCTCTGGTGCATAACCGTGGGAAGCGAGCACATCGCGCACCAACTGTGAAACAGGCTGGTCCCCGGCGACGTTCAACGCAGCACGAAGCGCGAGCATGCCTTCTTTGACTTCTCTTCTCGAAAAGAAACGTTCGGCGCCTCGCATCACGTAGGAAATTCCACGGGCAGTCAGCGCCTGCTCAAATGCCTGGGACTGTCCGTTAGTACGATAAAGGACCGCGATTTCAGAAACATCTTGACCATTTTTGAGCAGTGCTTTGATCCGCTGGGCCACTTCGGCGGCTTCTTGTTCGTCGTCTGCGGCCTCAAAAAATTCTGGGCTTGGACCATGCTCACGCTGCGCGATAAGTTCAAGTGGTTCGGGCCAGGTCACCGTCGGATCCGGCATTGAGGTTTCAATCCGACGAGTGGAAAGTACCTTATTGGCCAAGTTGACCACTTCGGGCGTGGATCGGTAATCTCGCACGAGTTTGACGACCGTCGCCTCCGGGTATTTTGCACCGAAGTTCAGCAGATAATCCGGTTTCGCCCCGGTAAACGAATAAATAGTCTGGGATGCGTCACCAACGACACATAATTCGTCACGCCCACCGAGCCACAGATCAAGGAGCCGCTGCTGCAAGGGCGAAACGTCCTGGTACTCGTCCACGACGAAGTGCCGATACTGCGACCGAACATTTGCCGCGACTTTTTCGTTGTCTTCCAAAATTGCACTAGTCAATAGCAGAACATCTTCAAAGTCGATCACGCTGCGGTCGTCTTTGAGCTCCTCATAAGTCTGGAAAATCCGAGCCATGCTAACTGCTTCCAGCCCATTGGGCAGATCCCGGCTGGAAGCGACTTTGGCGTAACTCTCCGGAGAATGCATCGAGACCTTGGCCCACTCAATTTCTGAGGCCAGATCACGCACCATCGCACGGTCACTTGAAATTCTCAGCCGGCGAGCAGATTCGGCGATGAGCGGTGCCTTGTGCTCCACCAGGTTAGGCAAGGTTCCACCAATTGACTGCGGCCAGAAGTATTGCAACTGGCGTAGCGCGGCCGCGTGGAAGGTCCGAGTTTGAACTCCGGGAGCGCCCAGAAGACGAAGCCGCGTTCGCATTTCTGAGGCAGCCCGCGTCGTGAAGGTCAACGCCAAGACGCTGGTGGGGTTGTAAACACCAGTATGCACTCCATGCGCGATCCTGTGCGTAATCGCTCGGGTCTTACCCGTGCCGGCCCCGGCAAGGATACAAAGCGGGCCGCGAAGAGTTTCTGCTGCAAGACGCTGTTCCACATCAAGACCAGAAAGAAGATCCGGGGCCTGAAAGTTTTCTTGCTCGCTCACTTGTTTGGGGCCTCCGGAAGGGGTTCTCCGTACCAATTACGGATTAATGCATGTGAAATAGACACTCCGCGGGGAATTTGCAGGCTTCCGGCGCGTAATTCGGCTCCGAGCTCTTCTCTCGTAAACCAACGCAGGTCAAGAATTTCTGCACCATCGGGAATGAGCGTCGTGCTCAGCGCTTCCCCGGTAAAGCCAAGCATCAACGAGCGCGGCAAGGGCCAAGGCTGGGAACCGAGGTAGGCCACGTCACCGACGCGCACTCCTGACTCCTCAAAGATTTCACGGCGTACCGCCGATTCCAATGACTCCCCTGCCTCAACAAAACCGGCAAGAACCGAATACATCTTGGATTTAAAAGTGCTGTTGGCACCGAGCAGCAACCGGTCCTCGGAATCGATGATGGCCGCGATAATGGCCGGGTCGGTCCGCGGGAAGAGCTCATGATTATTAGTGACGCAGCGCTGCACCCAACCTGAGGTTGACGCGCGAAGTTCGGAACCGCAGCGTGGGCAGAATACTTCATTGCGCCGCCAATTTGTGATCGCTTGGGCTTCAACAAATAGTTCGGCTTGTGCTTCGCTGAGGGAACTGAAAGCCTCGCGAAGCGTAATCCATGAAACATCGGCAACATTCGTCAGCACCGACTCATCAACGATGGCCAACACATACGGGTGCTGCTGATCGCGTCCCAGGTAAACGAACTGCTCGGTTCCAGAACTTTGATATTCCGGACCAGGCGTAAACATCAACGATTCACCTCGAAGGGCGGCTCCGCGCGCAGATATCAGCATGACCCGGCTCAGCGGGTTGGCCATAACTGTCGGTAAGAGGTCCGGTTGATCGTGTTCGGTAACCGGACGCTCATACACCGATCGTGCAAAGCTCAATGAGGTAAGCGGTAAACGATATTTTTCTGCCAAAGACATACCTCTAACCTAGTGCAATTCGCTGAGCAACAGCTTGGTTTGGAGCGCCTGTGGAAACAATTGACAATGATCTCAATCGCATCTGCACGATTGAGCGCCGAAACAAGCAATCTTCCGTGCGTCATTCACGAAAGATACTGCCAATCTCGCATACGGTGGAGGGTGTGAAACGCTCTGCCATGGAACTCGCCGCAATTGCCACCGCCGCCGTACCGGGATTGACCCCGGTCGGGTTCGCCGCGTTGTCCGATGATGCAGAAGACTTCGATTCAGCACTCATCGTGGACGCTCAAAAACACCGCTGGCGTGTACGCTCTCCGCGGCACGATGAAGCAAGTATGCGCTTGGAAGCCGAACTGTCAGCCTTACGCGCATTCTCAGCGAAGGTCCGGGCGGCTTTGCCGTTCTCGCTTCCTTCGGTGGCTGGCACCGTTCGCCAAGGACCATTGCGTACCTTCGTCTACAAAGATTTGCCCGGACGTGTCCCGACCCTCGAAGAATTGGTCGAGGAAGGAAGCAAACTTGCGGTGGCATTGGGCCAGTGCATGGCCGCGATTCACCAGATTCCCGACGAATCCGTTGAGGTTGCTGGCTTGCCAACCTACACCGCCGATGAGGTGCGCCAGCGGAAACTCAACGAGCTGGATACCGCGGCCGCTACCGGTCGGGTACCTAGCGGTTTGCTTCGCCGCTGGGAACATGCCATGGAAGATGTCTCTCTTTGGCGTTTTAACGCCACCGTAGTTCATGGTGACTTTGACGAAGAGCAGCTTCAGGTTTCACATTCGAGCATTACCGCGGTCAAGGGCTGGACAGACCTGCATGTGGGAGATCCTGCCGACGACTTTGCCTGGCTTTCAGCCATCGATGATCATGGCTTTAGCGAACGCGTCTTTGCCGCGTATGTTGAGGCGCGCGGTAAATCCGCTGACCCGCATATTATGCGCCGTGCCGCTTTGGCCGCAGAGTTCGCACTGGCACAGTGGCTGGTGAAATCATTGGACAGCAAAGACGCAGAACGTATCGCCGATGCCGAAGAGATGCTGCAGGAATTGGATACCAACATTGCCGAGTATGGCGGACAGCCGCTGTCGGTGGTCGAAGCCCCACGTCCATTGGCCGCCCCTGCCCCGGTGCTGGCACCGGAAGTTCCAAGCGAGCCGAAGAAGACCACCGCCGCCTCAATCAACACTTCGAAGGTCACCCAGCTTGCGGTTGATGATGATCTAGAGCCTCGGCCATTACCTCAGCCTGCCACTGCTTCGGACAAACCGGCACCGCAAAAGCCGGCAGGTCAGGACCAGGTGCAACAAACCAGCGACGAGCCCGTGGCGAACGCAGAATCCTCTGATAAAACGCCTGAACCTGTAGCAGCTGTTAAATCCGAGGACTCGGTGCCTGCGAAGGACACCGAGTCAAAGGAATGAACTAGCTCGCAGTTCCCTGCGTTTCCTGCTCTGCCAGGTTATCGAAAGCGTTGGCAATCATGAGTTCAAGTTCTTCCTCGGAAGCCAAAGATTCTGCGTGAATTGTGATGCCGGCGCTGACATAGTAGAACGCTGCGTGGATCTGTTCTAGCGGAATCCCATGCAGTCGCGACCAGCCCAAGCGGTACACCGCTAACTGAACCAACTTGCTCTTCAAGTCCTTTCCGCTTGGCACCCGGCCGGTTTTCCAGTCGAGCATCAACCAGGAGCCGTCTTCGAGCTGGAATACCGCGTCGATGCGGCCACGTACCGCAACCGGCCCCACACGTGTTTCAAGTGGCACCTCCACATATGCCGGCTGCCGTTCAGCCCATTCGCTAGCGAGGAATGCTTCCTTCATGGATTCCAGGTCCAGCACATCATCAATGTAACGATCCGCGGGTTCTACGATCTCCCCCAAGTCCAGCATTTGGGTTTGTTCGTAATACTCTTCAATCCACGCATGGAACGCGGTGCCTCGCCGGGCCGCTAACCCGGGACGGCGAGGAATGGGACGGCGGAGGTTCTCCAGTACTTCTACCGGGTCCTCGGCAAGCTCCACAAAGAGCGAGGCTCGCACATGTTCGGGCGCTTCAATGACACGTTCCCGATTGTTGAGGAACTCGCGTTGTGCCAGCAGCCGGTTCGCTTCGTCGTTCCAATGTTCACCAAAGCTGGTGAGCATGTGCTGGTTGTCTTGGTCCGCAGTGACGTCACTGGCCACAATGTGCAGAACTTCTCTGCGCGAGTATGGATGCGGTGTTTTCTGCACGGCGCCGCTGATCACCGGGCCTTCCAGCGGGTCATAGGGCCAGAGGGCTTCCAACGGTTGGGAACGTACCGGGTTCTCTTCCGGGGCTTGCTCATTTTCCACCCACACCCCGATCTCTGCGTGCGGATTTTCCATATTCGCCAACGGAAGTAGTGCATTCATGAAAACCGAAGTCTCACAGGGTTTGGTCCGCGAGCCCGACCAGACGCTGCTCGAACAAATCAGCAGCGATTTCGCTCTGGTCACTGCCACATAAGCCAGCCGGCGTTCCTCTGCAATATGGTGGTCATCGACACGGTCTTTGAAAATTGATTCGGCTTCAATCNNCCCACACGATCTTTAAAAATGGACTCGGCTTCGATCAATTCCTTGAGCGCCGGCTGGTCGGTATCCCACTGTGGCAAGTCGCCGCTGTCCCCACGCAGTGGCCAAGGCAGTGCTTTGTCTCCGCTGGTCCAGCGATCTGATTTGGCGCCCGGGAACACTCCCTCGTTTAATGACATCACCGCGACGGTATCCCATTCCAGTCCCTTGGAGGCGTGAATCGTGAGAAGTTGCACCGCCTGCGGGTCAGCGTCTTCCGAAGGCAGCGGCAAGCCTTTTTCTTTCTCCGCAGCTTGTTCAAGCCACATCAGGAATCCAGCCAGCTCAACGCGTGGGGCATTGCGGCAGTATTCGCGGACTACGTCGGCAAAAGCATCGAGGTTGACGCGATATTTATCCGTGGCAATCCATGGCCGGGACGCCACTTCAATATCCAAATTCATCGCTCGTTCGACCTCACGGATTAGCGCTTCCAGGTCATCATTGGCGATCAGGCGCAGCTGGCGTAGTTCAGCGCGCAAGGCTTCGAGACGTTCAAAACCAGTCTCGGAGATACTGCGTCCATCAGCGCTAGTCCATTTTGCCGGTGGCAGGTAATCGAGCGCTTCCACGAGGCTGGCCGCATCGTTCAGCTCAGCGCGGGCCGCTTCCTGCCCACTTTGCTGTTCGGCCAGCGCTTCGGAAGAATCCAGTTCTGGGTTCAGCCCCTTTTGCCGGCGGCGGGCCAGCGAACGTGACCAGTCGGCAAACGCCGCTAAATCTGCCGCGCCAAGCCTCCAGCGTGCTCCAGCCAGTAGCCGCATCAATTTATCTGAACGCAACGGATCAACCAGCACCTGCAAACACGACACCAAGTCGGTTAGTTCGGGGGTGCTCAGTAACCCCGATAGCCCGACAAGCTGGTACGGAATTCCTCGTTCACCAAGCACCTGTCCCATCACCGATAAATTGGCTCGGTTGCGGCTGAGCACTGCGCTGGTCTTGAGCACGGTATCGGTGCCTGGAATATTCTGCGCCGCGATAAGATCTGCAATTTTCTCAGCTTCATCGCGTACGGTGGCGCATCGATTGAGCACTACCCGTCCTGGCTGCGCAAAAGCAGAAGGTTCCAGAGGTTTGACCGACACTGGTCCGCTAGCTGGTTCCTGCCCACCAGCGGTGATCTGGTTTGCCGCTTCCAAAACGTTGACGGTATTGCGCCACGCGACAGTGAGGTGTTTGACGTGGGCAACTTCCCTGTCAGACTCGCGCACAATAGGAAACTCTTCGGGAAATCTGAATAGCTGCCCCGCACTGGCTCCGCGGAAACCGTAAATGGACTGATTCGGGTCTCCGACTGCGGTGACTGGATGACCGTCGCCATACAGTTCAGAGAACAACACCATTTGGGCATGCGAAGTATCTTGGAATTCGTCGAGCAAAACTACTTTATGGTTGGCTCGTTCGGCGAGCGCAGCCGCCGGAACCTGCTGGGCAATATGTGCTGCGTGGGAGACGAGATCACCGTAATCCATCACCCCCAGCTTTTGCTTCGACAGCGCATATTCTTGGGCTAATTCAGCAATCGTGGCCCGAGAGGCAAGCTTGTCCAGTAGCTTTTGGGCCGGGGCGGTCCGGTTCTTCTCCTTATCAGCCTGCATTGGCAGAACATTGAGTTCTTCGATGAGGTTATCGAGCCATTGCTGGGCCTGCGGTGGGGAGACCAGATGTTCGGAGGATTCGGAACTGAAAGATACTATCGCATCGATCAAAGTACTGGTCGCCGAACCTAAGTGTTCGTAGCTTCCGGTATAGCTCTCCAACACCTGATGGGCGATCTGCCAGGATTGGGCCGCTCCGAGCAGCACCGTGTCTTCTTCAATGCCCAACCGCAACCCATAGTCCTGGACCAAGGTATTTGCATAGGAATGGTAAGTCGAGACGGCGGGGTCAAGGAAGTCACGGGTTTCTTCCGCATTCAACAACCCCGTAGCGACAAGCTGCGCAATCTTTGCACGGATTCGCACCGAGAGCTCTCCGGCGGCCTTACGGGTAAAGGTCACGCCAAGAATTTCTTCCGGGCGAACCAGTCCATTGGCAACCAGCCAGACCACTTTATCGGCCATGGTCTTGGTTTTGCCCGACCCGGCGCCGGCGATCACCAGCATTGGCTCCAACGGCGCGGAAATGATCTCCGCTTGCTGCGCAGTAGGTGGAAACTGCTCCCCTAAAGCTTCGGAGAGTTCTAGTGGGGTGAATCTAATGGTGCTCATGGTTCGGTGACCTGTCGTCCTTCTTCGCACAATGGGCAGACTTCGGGCAGCGTGCAAGAGCCTCGGAGCCCCTCTGAACCAACCGTGTGGCGGGTAATGAATTCGCTCTCGCCCATCAGCTGCGCGGCCTGCAGAATAAGCTCTCGGGCCCAGGAGTCCTCCCCTAGAGCTGGCTGGTCCCTCAGCGAAGCCGACTTCGTCGAGGTGCCTACGTATACCAGTGACGCGCCGGCCGGTTCGGAGGATAACTGGGCGGTTTCGTCATGCTTCTGCAGCGCTCCGAGCTGGATTGCCGTTTGATAGACCGCAAGCTGCGGATTGGTTTCGGTGAGCTTCGCCGAGGGCGCGGTGCCTCCGGTTTTCAGATCCACCACGGTCACCCTGCCTTGGTCGTCTGCCTCAACGCGGTCAATGACGCCGCGCAGTTGAATGTTTTTTCCTTCGTGCGGGACATCGACTTGGAACGGTAATTCGATCGCAGCCAACGTACGTCCAGAAGTTCGCATGGTAATGGAATACTGCGCTAGTTTCTTGAGCATCTCTTCGGCCCGGTCAAAATCTCGTTGCCCTTCCCAATTGGGAAGCTTTTCCAGCTCTGGCCAGCGCTGCTCCAAGATCTGTGCGTACTCATTGCCACTGGCTTCGGGGTGTTCCTCGGCGATTGAATGGATCAGCGTACCTAAGGAAGCGGCAAAATCATGGGCTGCCTGTCCGCCGGCGCTTTGGACAAACCAGTTCAGCGGTGACTTCACCAGGGTTTCCACCTTAGACGGCGAAACGCGAAGTGGCTGGCCTTCAGGAACCACGGGAGCATGTGTGCTCAAAGGTTTCAGCCCCCACCAGCTCTGTGGGTGTGCGCCGCGCACCGGATAGTCATTTCGTGCCAAGCGGTTAAGAACCGAGGTGGCATCGTGATAGATCTCCTGAGCTGAGGCGTTCGCCGGTTCGGGAATGGCCCCGAGTTGTGCGGCCTTGGCCCGTTCGGCCATTAAACGCAGTTCTGCCACCAAGGTTGATAGTGCCCTGATACGAGGGACCTCGGTGAGCTCGCGGGCTCCGCCCTCGTGTGGATCCACCAGGTCCAGGAACGAGGATGGCTGGAAGTCTTCGTTGTCTACCGCGGTGCAGATCAGCATTTTCGAAGCGCGCGAAACGGCGTTGCTGAAACTTCGTGTTTCATCACTGCGAATTCCCCGCATCAGTTGTGTCGGGGTTCGAGTGCTCAGAAAGGAGACCCCATGCTCAACCGCGTCGGCCAGTGCATTGGAGCCCAGCAGTTCCCCACGGAGGCGCAGGTTCGGCCAGCTGCCTTCTTGCAAGCCTGGGATGAACACCACCGGCCATTGCCTGCCTGCCGCTGCAGCGGTAGTTAGTACCGTCACCGTTTGGGTGCCGGTAGCTCTAGATGCCAGTGAGTCCATGGGCAGGTCTTGATGCAAAATGTGGTCCAGGAAAAGCTCCACGCTGGCACCGGGCAACTGGTCCACGAACCGCTCTGCTGCTTGGAATAGCGAGAGCACCGCGTCCAGATCATGGTCGGCTCTGCGCGCGGCATTCCCCGTTCCCAAGGCTTCTTTACGCCAGGCATTGGCGCGCCCCGAGGCTTCCCACAAAGCCCAAAGTGCCGTTTCTGGTGTCGCTTGTCCGGTGGCCAGTTCCGTGCGTAAGGCAGCGAACATAGTCAGCAAGCGGTTCAATCCGAACGCCGCAGGGCCCAGTGATTCGGTCAACTCTGGTTCGTGAAGGGTGGCTTCGAGAAGTTCTTGGCTGGAGCGTCGCCCACCTTGTGAGCTTTCACGTTGACGCAGCATCTGACGCAGCCGGCGAATCTCCAAGGCGGTACTCATGCCATAACGCGAGAGCAATAGGTTCTGCATGAGCAACGGATCATCACTGACACCATCTGCTAAAGCAAGCTGGGCCAGATCCAATAACGGCCGGACTGCTCCTTCATCCTTCAACGGAATTTCGGCAGGCGGTACCTGCACCGCAATTCCCTGACCTTCCAGGAAACGACTGAGTGAACGCACCTGCGAACCGTTACGGACCACAATGGCAATATCCGAAAGTGCGAACCCCTCATAGAGGTCCATCTGCACTATGCGCTGTGCAATATAGCGTTCTTCCAAAGTGGAGTTTTCGAAACACAGCGCATGAACTTCGCCGTCTTCGATATCGGTAAGTGCGTGTAAACGGCGGCCACGTTGGCCCGCCGCCAACGGGATGCGGCGCACCACGCGCTGCCAAGCCGCCATGATGGCAGGGGCCATGCGGAAGCTGCGCGTTAATTCGAAAAACTGAATATCGTCATTAGCACTGTAGGACTGCGCGAAACGACTCAGTTCATCTGCACGGGCACCACNNACCACGGAATCCTTGGACCACATTGTCTGGGGCAGCAAAAGCAACCAGGGATCGCTCACGGCCAATCATGCGCAGGAGCCGGTGCTGGGACAACGTCGCTTCTTGAAGATCATCCACTAGAATCAGTTGCAATTTTTCGTGCTCGTCGTTCAGGAATTCTGGATTCTGCTCAAGAATCTGTGCGGCACGTGTCATCAGCCCCGCAGGGTCAAAGGCTTCGGCACTGCCCAAATCGAGCAGGTCACGATATTCCTGATAAAAGCGTGCCGCGGCAACCCATTCGCCACGTTTGGTTTGTTCACCTAGTTCGGCGATATCCACTGGTTCAAGACCAAGCTCCGAGACCCGGTCAAAGAATTCACGCAGTTCTTTTCTAAACCCTCGAGTCTCTACGGCCAGATCCAGATCTGCTGGCCACCCCGGGCCTTCGGTAAGACCTTGCCGGTGGCCTTCAAGCAGGCTGCCGATAAGCGTGTCTTGTTCTGGCCCCGATAAAAGTCGTGGTGCCCGTTCTAAGGTAGGCAGCAAACCTTCCAGCCGTGCCCGGCGAATCAGGTCGAAAGCGTACGCTGACCAGGTACGAACCACCGGTTCGGTAAAAGTTTGGTCTGATCGTCGGCTCAGTTCATCTCGAATTCCAGCGGCCGTGAGACGAGTTGGAGCAATGATCAACAGCTGTAGCGGATCGAGGCCACCAGCAAGGTGCGCGACAGCCAGGTCTATGAGGGCTGTAGTTTTGCCGGTGCCAGGGGCTCCAGTGACGAGCGTCGGTTTATCTACCACTGACAACTGCTTAAGCAATAAAGCGGTATCCAACGGTGCCGAGTCTGTCGATTCTTCCATGTTCATAGTTGATCATCCGCTGGCGACAAGTAGCTTGCTTGCAACGCCGCTTTCAAGGATTGAATTTGCTCCCACTGCGCATCGTCTGGTTGCCACCGCGCATGGCTCATATCAACGCGTTGGCCCTTGAGTGGTGTGTTTTCGGTTATCCACGCGGCAAGGCCTTGCTCAGCCAGGATCGGTGGCAGTGTGCCATCGGCTCGGATAATCCGCCACCCAGGTGTTGCTGACGG
>DNHA01000282.1:0-1208 GCA_003486025.1 Micrococcaceae bacterium
TTGCTGGCATCTCCGCGTATCTGTGCACCAAGCTGGCGTATTCGATCACCAAACGCCAGAACGGCGTCTCGCCTAAGCGCGGCGGCTTCCGGTACGGGCAGATCTTCTCCTCGTCGCTCGTGGCATTGGCCCACGGCACCAACGACGCGCAGAAGACCATGGGCGTCATCACCCTGACCCTCGTAGCCTCCGGCCTGCAGACCGCGGGCACCGGGCCGCACCTGTGGGTTGTGGCTACCTGTGCGATCGCGATCGCGCTTGGCACCTACACCGGCGGCTGGCGCATCATCCGCACCATGGGCTCGGGACTGACCGATGTTAAACCGGCACAGGGTTTTGCTGCTGAGGTTTCTACCGCATCGGCGATCCTCACCTCCTCCCACCTGGGCTTTGCCCTGTCAACCACGCAGGTCGCTTCCGGTTCGGTCATCGGTTCTGGCCTGGGACGCAAGGGCGCTGAGGTGCGCTGGGGCACCGCAGGCCGGATCGCTTTGGGCTGGTTGTTCACCCTTCCAGCGGCGGCCATCATCGGCGGCCTGGCAGCTTGGCTGACTCACACCGGTGCGGTGGGCGTAGGAATCGTCGCCGTACTCGGCGTCGGAATGCTCTTGCTCTTCTGGTATCTGTCACGCAAAAACCATGTGGGACATGAAGACACCCTGTCGGATATCGATAATTCGGGTGCCGCGGTGAACATTGTGTCGAAGAAGGAACGCCGTGAACGCGCGAAGGCTGACGCGAAGGCTGCCCGCAAGGCTGCGCAGGAAGCCATGGACAAGGAGCCAGATAACTCATGATCGATTGGTCAGCTTTTCTTATCGTTGCGCTGGTTAGCTGGGTTGCGGCCCTGTGCATCGTGACTGCCTATTCCTTTGGCGTCCGGCTGCTCGCCGTGGCACGCGACGAAGGCAGCAATACGCCGGTAAACAAGTTCGGTGCGTACCTGTGCTTCGGAGTGTGCGGCGTGATCGTACTGTTCGGAGTGGTGCTGATCGTGCCACAGCTGAGCCGGGCAATCCTGGGCGCCTAACAGCCGCTATGCGGTAGTGCCTGGCAACTTGATATTGCCTTCGATGGAGGCACCCCTAGACTGGAGCTATGACAAGCTTCAAGTACTACGTGGGTGCCTCCATCGACGGTTTTGTGGCCGACGAGGCAGGCGATACGCACTGGCTGCGCCCATTTCGCGAACTCGCTGGATTCCGCCG
>DNHA01000282.1:1251-4548 GCA_003486025.1 Micrococcaceae bacterium
GCGCGGTGGTGATCGGCGGGAAAACCTACGAAACCATCGTCCGAGACGTCAGCGAAGGACACCTGCAGTGGCCTTTCGGCACCAAGCCGGTCTGGATTTTCACGCATCACGAGCTGCCCACGCTGCCCGATACCGACCTCACCTTTATCCGAGGCGAAATTAGTTTCTGGAGCCGCGATATCGCCAAAAGCGCTGGGGCTGGCGATGTCTGGCTGGTCGGCGGAGCTGATCTGGCTGGCGGTTTCATCCAGGCCGGGATGCTTGATGAGCTGACGGTCATCACCGTGCCGGTGTTCCTGGGCAGCGGAGTGAATATCTTTGGGCGCAACGCCCAAGCGCAATTGTCTGAATTGAAAATCCGCGACCTCGGAGACGACATCTTCGCCTCCAGCTACGCGATTTCCTGAGTACCCGTCAGCCCTCGATGGGCAAGAGCATGTTGGTGATCCGTGCGGTGGCCACCCGGTGGCCCTCGTCGTTGGTGATGACGATTTCATGGGTGGTGATGCGCCGGCCCAAATGCACCGGGGTGCATACCCCGGTAACCAGTCCTGCGCGTCCGGCCTTATGGTGGGTGATGTTCAGGTCGACCCCGACCGGGTTGGCCTTGCCGGCACCATGCAGCGCGGCGGCCATCGAACCTAAGGTCTCGGCCAAAGCGGCCGAGGCGCCGCCGTGCAAAATGCCCACGACCTGCGTGTTGCCAGCCACGGGCATGGTGGCCGTGACACGTTGGATGCTGAATTCGGTGAAGTGGATATCCAGCTTTTCCACCAGCGTGCCGACTCCGTGTCCGTGCAACGCAGGCCACATTGCCGCAGGCACACCGTGTGCGGTTAATTGGGCCGCAAACGGATGTGCTGAAGATTGCTCGGTGTGAGAAGTGTAATTGTCGCTCATGACAACTAGGCTAAAAGGCGTGAGCGAAACTACCAAAACGACATCTGCGTCGGACAAGAAACTTCTGATCATCGATGGTCATTCGATGGCCTTCCGCGCGTTCTATGCGCTGCCAGCGGAAAACTTTGCGACAAGCACCGGCCAGCATACCAATGCCGTCCACGGATTCGTCTCCATGCTGCTGACGATGATCCGCCAACAGAAGCCCACGCACGTTGCGGTGGCTTTCGACCTGGACACCCCCACCTTCCGTTCCGTGGAGTACACCGAATACAAGGGCGGGCGCAATAAGACACCTGAGGAGTTCTACGGCCAGATCGACCTCATCGCGCAGGTGATGAAGGCGATGAACATTCCAAGCATCACGCTGGAAAGTTTTGAGGCCGACGATATTCTGGCCACCATGGCCACCCGGGGTGAAGCAGCGGGCTTCGAGGTACTGGTGGTTTCCGGGGACCGTGACGCCTTCCAGCTGATCACCGACCGGACCTTGGTGCTCTACCCGAAGAAGGGCATTAGCGAGATTCCGCCGATGGACGCCGAAGCGGTAGAAACCAAATACTTTGTCCGCCCCGAGCGTTACTCGGATCTGGCCGCGTTGGTGGGCGAAAGCGCCGACAACCTGCCAGGGGTGCCCGGGGTAGGTCCTAAAACCGCTGCGAAGTGGTTGAACCTCTACGGTGATCTGGACGGAATCCTGGAAAACGCGGAATCCATCAAGGGCAAGGTCGGCGAATCCCTGCGCGCCCACGTGGATAACGTGACGCGTAACCGTCGGTTGAACCAGTTGCGCCACGATTTGGACCTGCCGGTGACCTTGGAGGAAACCGAGCTGGTGGCGCCAAACCGCGAAGAGATCGAAAACCTCTTTGACGCGCTGGAATTCAACACCTTGCGCAAACGCCTCTTCGACCTGTTTGCTGCAGAAGAAGATGAAGAACAGCCCGAAGCGGCGGTTTTTGAACGTCTGGAAGCAAACGAGGCGGGCGCGTTGGCTGGTTTTATCGCCTCCGGCAACGGCGCGCCGATTGCGGTGCAGCTGGCGGTCACCGGCGCAGAAGCCGTGGCCGTGGCGCTGTTCCGCGAAGGCAAGGCGATGTGGCTTGAACTGGCCGGACTGGATGAGGACAGCGAAAAGGTGCTGGCCGATTTCTTGGCCGATGCGCAGGCGCCGAAGATCTTCCACGATGCCAAGCTGGCCAAGCACCGGTTGATCGAGCGTGGATTTAATGTTGCCGGACTTAGCGATGACACGCTGATCAGTGCGTATCTGATTCAGCCTGATCGGCGCAGCCACGAGCTGGTTGATCTGGTGCAGTACCACCTGAAGTACACGGTGCCGGTGCTCAAGCCCGCGAAGAAGGGGGAGCTTGATCTCGGGTTGACCGCTGATCTGGCCGAACCGACGCTGGCGCAGGCGCAGGCAATCTTCGACCTCTCCGCGTTCTTGGCGATTAAGGTTGCCGAGAAGCATGCCGCGCAGCTGGCCGCCGAGATGGAACTGCCGCTGATCGATGTGCTCTTTGACATGGAACGTGCCGGCATTGCGGTGAGCCGTGAACGCTTGGACGAGCTCCATGCGCACTTCACCGGGCAGGTAGAGCAGGCCACGAAGGAAGCCTACGAGTCGATCGGCCATGAGGTGAACCTCTCAAGCCCGAAGCAGCTGCAGGTGGTCTTGTTTGAAGAGCTGGACCTGCCGAAGACGAAAAAAATCAAAACCGGCTTCACTACCGATGCCGAATCCTTGCAGGATTTGCTGGTCAAAACCCAGCACCCGTTCTTGGTCGCGCTGATGGCGTACCGCGAGGCGATTAAGCTGCGCCAGACCGTGGAGGGGTTGCTGAAGTCCATCGGTGACGACGGGCGGATCCACACCACCTACGCGCAGACCGTAGCGGCCACCGGGCGGCTGTCCAGCCTGAACCCGAACTTGCAGAACATTCCGATCCGTTCCGAGGAGGGCCGGCGCATCCGCGACGTGTTCATCGTCGGCGAGGGCTACGAAACCCTGCTGACCGTGGATTACTCGCAGATCGAAATGCGTATTATGGCGCACCTGTCCGGGGACGAAGGGCTGATCGAAGCCTATGAAAGCGGCGAGGACCTGCACCGCTATGTAGGTTCGCACGTCTTCGGGGTGAGCCCGGCGGAGGTGACCAGCGAGATGCGTTCCAAGGTCAACGCGATGAGCTATGGGCTTGCTTACGGGCTGAGCTCCTTCGGACTGTCCAAGCAGCTGAAGATTTCGGTGGACGAGGCGCGCACCCTGATGAAGGACTACTTTGCACGCTTTGGCGCGGTGCGTACCTACCTGCGTGCGGTGGTCGACCAGGCGCGCAAGGACGGGTACACGGAGACCATCTTCGGCCGCCGCCGGTACCTGCCGGAGCTGAA
>DNHA01000345.1 GCA_003486025.1 Micrococcaceae bacterium
GAGTCGGTCAGGTCGCGCTGCCAGCGGCTGGTCACCAAGGTCGCGCCCAGGGTGTCGAGCAGGCCGTTGGAAATCTCCAGGTTCGCCTCGGCGTTCTCGAAGCGGATCGGGTTGACCTTGTGCGGCATGGTCGAGGAGCCGGTCGCGCCTTCCACCGGGATCTGCGCGAAGTAGCCGATGGAGATGTAGCTCCACACGTCGGTGCACAGGTTGTGCAGGATGCGGTTGAAGCGTGCAATATCCGCGTAGACTTCGGCCTGCCAGTCGTGGGATTCGATCTGGGTGGTCAGCGGGTTCCAGGTCAGGCCCAGGTGCTCGACGAAGGACTTGGACACCTGCTGCCAATCGGCACCTGGCACCGAGGCGTAATGGGCCGCGTAGGTACCGGTGGCACCGTTGATCTTGCCCAGGTATTCGGTCTTTTCGATGCGGTCCAGCTGGCGGGTCAGGCGCCAAGCGAGCACCGCCAGCTCCTTGCCCAAGGTGGTTGGGGTGGCTGGCTGTCCGTGGGTGCGCGAGAGCATCGGCACCTCGCGGGACTCCTCGGCCATGGCCGTCAACTGGGTGACCAGCGCGCGTGCTGCTGGCAGCCACACCTGGGTCACGCCGCCCTGCACGCCCAGCGCGTAGGACAGGTTGTTGATGTCTTCACTGGTGCAGCCGAAGTGAACCATCGGCTTGAGCTGGCCGATGCCAATCGCGTCGAGGCGGTTCGCGATGTAGTACTCGACGGCCTTCACATCGTGCACGGTGACTGCTTCGATCTCGGCAAGTTCCTTCACCGAATCAGCGTCGAAGTCGGTGACAATCTTGCGCAGGGCAGCCTGCTGCTGGGCGGTGAACGGGGAGGTACCTGGAAGTACGGAGTTTTCTGCCAGGTGGATCAGCCATTCGACTTCCACGTGGATACGATCGCGGTTCAGCGCCGCTTCGGAAAGATAGTCAACCAACGGTGCCACCGCGCTGCGGTAGCGTCCGTCGAGGGCACCAAGTGCCAGGGGTTCATTAGCAAGGGAAGTGCGCGCAATCTCAGCCATGGTCATATTCTTTCATTACTCGGTGCACATCACATCTTTTACGGTCGACGATCTTTCCACAGCCCGCAGTGCAACCGGGCAGGGAGCGTAAAAAGAGCGCGACGATGAAGGCATATTTTCACCGACTCCCCGGTGAAGAATGACCGCTGGGAGAAAAACATGATGTTTCAGGCGACCTTGGATTCGGTGGCCTTCCAGTTGGATGACGCCCAGTCAACGACCCACTTCGCGATCGAGCAACTATCTTCAATCAACTCCCTGACTTGGAGGTCTACGGCTGGCAAGGCCTTCGCCTCGGAAGTGAGCCAACTCAGCGACAGGCTCATTGCGCTGACCAAAGCGTTGGGCGAAGCCGAATCATACCTGTCGTTGGCTATTCGTGAAATGAATGCGTTAGAGGCACAAATCCTCGACCAGCGAATGGCATCCTAGCCATGGGGTATGACGTCAATTACAACTCCTTGGATTACGCTCAATCACGTCAAATTTGCCAACAAGTATATGGACAACTTCAAGACGTTCAGGCACAGCTGCTCAGAGCTTCAGTACGCGCCCAAGAATGCCAGCAGCAATCACAAAGCCGATGCCTGGCTAACGGGATAGCGAACCATGGGTATGCGGTCGGAATTTTGGCGGATAAATTGCGCACCGGGTACCATCACGCCACCGAAGCGGTGATCGATGCGCGTCGGCTGGAAGAGAAAGTTTCCGCCGCGATCGAGAATTATGTCAGGGCCGAAACCCGGATCGAAAATTCAATTCTGGTCTCGGGGAAATGGCAGATTCTGATTGACCTGTGGAACAACACGCGGCATAACGATTCACGTCCGCCCACCCAAGACATGGAAAATATTCTCAAACTCTTCGTCTTGCTCTCCTCGCCTCGTGACCGGTTTGGCTTTGCCCGGCCACAGCCAGAGATGATGCATGAGACTACGCAGAACCTGGCAGAGTTCATCAAGAATTGGGGCCCGCTCCGTAACAAAGAACTGAAGCTGAGCGATACGGATCCGGTGGAAACAATTGATTCCGATGGAACGGTCAACACGTTCTACAAGTTGCATCAGATCCTTAACGATGCGGGGCCCGAAGAAGACGGGAAGATTCTGATTGCCGAGGTAGAGAAAGACGGCAAGGACGTCCATCTGGTGATTCTGCCGGGTACTCAACCGGATTTGGACGGACAGAACCCCTTCGACACGTATGGAATCATCGACGGATTTGGTTTGGAGTCGGAAAACTTTGCGGGGCCGATTGCTGAAGCACTTGAAATTAGTGGAGCGCAGGAAGGCGACGAGGTGATTCTTAGCGGCTATTCGCAAGGCGGGATACACATCGCGAACCTGATGAAAAACAAATTCCTGCGCAAAAAGTTCAAAATGAAAAAGATGCTGACCTTTGGCTCACCCATTGGGCACATCGATCTTCCCGAAGATATCCGCAGCCTATCTCTTGAGGATTCCAAGGACATGGTCCCTGGGACCGACGGTACCGAGAATACGCGTAAAAAAGACCAAATCACGGTGAAGTTCGATGGTCCGCGGATTGAGGAACAACTCGATGATGGTCTGTTCGGAAAACCCCACGATTTGGATAACTATGGGGATCACTTAAAAGAGATGGTCGAGAACCCAGTTCCGGACTTGCAGGACAACTTGCGGGAGTTCGCAATTCCCCCGGGCCCTCTGACCTATCGGAAGTTCAAGATCGAACGCAAAGAACGCCC
>DNHA01000025.1:0-1281 GCA_003486025.1 Micrococcaceae bacterium
CACGTGGCCGCTGGCCATCCAACTACTGGCGGACGGAAAGGTCGACCTGGATGTGCTGGTCACTGGCAGGTATGGTTTGGAGCAGTCCGAGACGGCGCTTCGGTCCGGCAGTACCCCCGGCCAGCTCAAAGCTGTCGTCTACCCGGGGCGGTGATGGCGTCCGAACTCCAGGAAGCAGTAGCTGACCTGCGAGGTCGACTGAGCAGTGATCAACTTACCCTGCTGGGTATTGCCGGTGAGCCCTGATCGGGCACATCGACCTTTGCGGCCATGGTGACGCAGCAGGTGGGCACAGAGCAGTCGGTGGTTGTTCCCATGGATGGGTTCCACCTCGGCAACGCGGTCATTGCAGGGACCGAACTCTCAGCGCGCAAGGGTGCAAACGATACCTTCGATGTGGGTGGCTTTGTTTCCCTGCTGCAACGACTCGGTCGCGCGGATGAAGCGGTAATGTACGCATCGGATTTCAGTCGTTCTGCGGATGAACCGATTGCGGCATCCATCGCCGTGCCCTCTGAGGTGCCGCTCGCGATAGTGGAAGGCAACTATCTGCTGGCCGACGGCCCTCAATGGGACAAATTCTCGATTTTTTTCAACGAGATCTGGTTCCTGGAAATACCTGACGAGGTGCGTCTGGCACGCCTTGCCGATCGGCATATGCTCTTCGGCAAAGACCGAGAAACGACGGAAGCTTGGGCGTAGGGCAGCGGTCAGATCAAGGCGATTCAAATACGAGAAACAAAGCATCGGGTCCACCGATCATCCAGTGGTCCTGAGCCTGAAGAACACGTACCGCAAGGAAGTCACAATGTTGAACAAACTCTCCGCCGAGTCAGTCGCCTCCATGGCGCACGAGAAGAACGAACCAGAACCTGTCATTACGGTCATAGGTGAGTCCCTCGTCGATGTCATCCTCGACTCCCACAGCCGGGCCGAAGACACCACCCACGCCGGCGGCAGCCCCTTGAATGTCGCAGTAGGGACCGCCCGGCTGGGCCTGCACACCAATCTGGTGACGCAGTTTGCAGACGATGTGCATGGAAGAATCATCCACGATCACCTGAATTCCAGTGCAGTGCACGTGATCAATGACCAGAACGAACAGACGTCGTCCGCACAGGCCGCCATTGGCCCCGACGGCGCGGCCAGCTATAGCTTTTCCGTGGAATGGAGCCTGGACGAGAGTGCACCACAGGTAATGTCCGTGGTGCGGGAGGCGTCGCATGTACACGCAGGGTCGATTGCCACCATGTTGCCTCCCGGGGACCAGGCGGTCCTGGG
>DNHA01000025.1:1290-2867 GCA_003486025.1 Micrococcaceae bacterium
CCGGTCTTATGTCCCGAGGTTTCAGCGGCTCGCCGTCAAGCCGAACTCTTCGTGGCGGCCAGCGATGTCGTTAAGGCCAGCGATGAGGATTTGGGCTGGCTGTATCCCGGCCAGTCACCCGAGGAGTCGATGCTCGCATGGCTGGATCTCGGACCGAGTTTCATCGTGATGACGCGCGGCGCGGGCGGACCGGTGCTTGTCTCGCACAACGGACGAGCAGAAATGGCGGCGGAGCCCATCGTTCTGGTTGACACCGTAGGAGCGGGGGATTCGTTCATGTCCGGACTCATTTCCGGTCTTGCTCAACTGGGCACTCTGGGCGCCTCGGCGCGGTCCCGGCTGCGTGCACTGACAGGGAAGGAATTACGTGGACTGCTTGCCTACGCCAACCGTGCGGCGGCGATGACGTGTTCGAGGTCCGGGGCCAACCCGCCGAGCGTTGAAGAACTCGGGGTGCTGCCGTGAGAGCGGGAAAGGTACCGCAGGATAGAAGGGAACGGCACGCTTCGTAGAAGCCTTCCGCCCGAGGCCGTGTGTGGCGGCTCCAATACTGATCCGGTCACCCGACGGATGCATGGTGCTGTCAACAATAGATCGGGCAGGTTATTGAGTCGGCCGGTGGCGGTATTGAAGATGGCCGGGCGGTGGTGATGACTGGTCCCTCTGGCGCAGGTAAGGGAACAGTGCAGAAGGATCTTTTGAAACTGGATGGTTATGTTGTCTGTGATCCGGATATTTTCAAAGAGTTGATCCTGGAACATGAGATAGACAGTGGTCAGCTGGAGCTGTTGAAGTCACCGCAGGTTAAGGAACTTGAGGCTGCTGGCGAGGTTTTTGCGCCGATGGATTTTTCGACGCAGGTGTCTCGAGAAGCGGTGATGCTACGAGGCTTGTTGCAGGGGTCCTCGCCGCCTGGCCAACCTCCACGCAGCTGAAGCATGCTGGCAAAGCGCGGATCGACGTCAAGCTCAAGAAGCACGGAGCCCGCCGGCACACCGCATGGGCGTCCTCCAGGTAGTTTTGCATCACGATTGCTTGATGGACCTTAGCGTCAACCAAACCTTCAGCAGACCGCTGTTCCTCAGATGAGCGTCAGTTGACGTAAAGAACCGTTTGATACTGAGGCATGTAACCGATGTATTGCTCGCCCTTGCAATACCGCTGAATACTGACCGTGTAACCCTTGTTTCGGAGGTGCTTCACCCGAGCATTGGTTTCAGCTTTGCAAATTTGCAGGTTGTTGTACCACCGAGTCTGGGTGTCCGCTTGGGCTGCAGGAGCTAAAGCCACCATCCCGGCGGTCAGGCAGAGCGCTGTCGCCCCGGCGGTCACCATCTTCTTAATCTTCAGCACAGTTCGGTCTCCTTTATTCACATCAATTCGCTTTTATTAAAGACTAACTTGCTATTGTGTTCAGTCAACCCTAACTTGGCCATTAAAGCCACAAGAATCAGGCCTACGCGAGCACGATTTTCTGACATGTTGGCATTCACCCCAGTTCGTTTAGTCGATGGGCTCGTTGACGGTTTATTTTGCTCTGTTTGGCAGAAAATATGAGAAAGCGTTCCGGGTGGCCC
>DNHA01000131.1:0-660 GCA_003486025.1 Micrococcaceae bacterium
GGATCCTCATAGCCCCCCAAAGAATCGGTGGCAGGCTTGATGCTATTGGTGATCGTGTCGCCAACCTTGGACTGGCGGACGTCCTTCACGCCGGTGATCAGGTAGCCGACTTCACCCACGCCCAGGCCCTTGCTCGGAACCGGGTTCGGCGCCGAAACGCCAATCTCAAGCAGTTCGTGAGTTGTGCCGGTGGACATCATCTGAATACGCTCACGCGGACGAAGCATGCCGTCAACCACGCGGACATAGGTGACCACACCGCGGTAGGTGTCATATACCGAGTCGAAAATCATTGCGCGAGCCGGAGCGTCAGCCACGCCCTGAGGCGCTGGGAGCTGCTTGATCACTTCGTCGAGCAGGTCTTCTACGCCTTCGCCGGTTTTACCCGAGACCTTCAGCACGTCTTCAACTTCGCAGCCGATCAAATTAGCCAGTTCTTCGGCGTACTTTTCCGGCTGGGCGTTAGGCAAATCGATCTTGTTGAGCACCGGAATGATGTTCAGATCGCTCTCGATGGCCAGGTAGAGGTTAGCCAGGGTCTGCGCTTCGATGCCTTGGGCCGCATCCACCAACAAAATGGCACCTTCGCAGGCGGCCAAGGAGCGGGAAACTTCGTAGGTGAAGTCAACGTGCCCCGGCGTGTCGATCATATTCAGCGCA
>DNHA01000131.1:699-2854 GCA_003486025.1 Micrococcaceae bacterium
CAGGTACTGGGCCTTCATATCGCGCGAGGAAACCACGCCGGTGGACTGCAGCATGCGGTCGGCCAAGGTTGATTTGCCGTGGTCGATGTGGGCAATAATGCAGAAGTTACGGATCAGCGACGGATCGGTCGCGGCTGGCACCTGGGCGGTGCGGGCCAATGGAGACACCTAAACAGACCTCATTTACTGACTAAGAATTTACGCGGAATTAGGCTCCATTCTGTCATGATTTACGCGTCACTACCTATTTGGATGCGCGCGCCCTGATAGTTTGTCGATCATGGCTTTGAATGCACAGAAGATTCTTTCCCTTGTCCTGCGTGCGGTTAAACTTTTTAACTCCTCACGTGGCAACGGACCAACCGGCACAACTACTTCCCGTCGCCCGGCTCAGGCACCGACCCGATCCAGGCATCCGCAGGCGGCATCAGGCGATGCACCCGCTCAGCGCGGTTCTGCCTATCCCGGAGATTTTCGCGGTACGGTGCGCTACGAGTACAACCCGGATCTCGATGGTGCAGCAGATCCCGGGGAGGTTGTCTGGGGCTGGGTTCCTTACGAGGAAGATCACAGCCAAGGCAAAGACCGCCCGGTGCTGATTATCGGACGCGATGGACAGTGGCTCCTAGGCTTGATGCTGACCAGCAAGGATAAAAACTTTGAGGGCCACCAAAATTCTGACTACATGGATATCGGTACCGGCGAGTGGGACCGTGAGGGGCGGCCAAGCGAGGTCAAGCTAGACCGAATTATCCGGCTGAGCCAAAGTTCGGTGCGTCGGGAAGGTGCAATTCTTGATGAGCAGCGTTTTAGCAATGTGGTGAACACCCTAAATAAGCAGCGCTAGGCGTTAGTCGTTGGTCAGCCATTCTGCTAGAGTTAATTCTTGTGTGTCACGCAGGTTGGGTGACACGCCCCCTTTGGGTCGCCATAGGTGCCCCACACCGCTCAGTCGATGGCCCGAAGGATGAACCCTCTACCGACCGTATTTGACGATAAACGAGAGAGTTTATTAAAGTGGCAAACATCAAGTCCCAGAAGAAGCGTAACCTTACCAACGAAAAGGCTCGTCTACGTAACGTAGCAGTCCGCTCGGAGGTCAAGACCCTGATCCGTAACGTCAGCGAGGCAGTAGCCACCGCTGACAAGGAGAAGGCAACTGACGCACTGCGTTTGGCTAGCAAGAAGCTCGACAAGGCAGTTAGCAAGGGTGTTCTTCACAAGAAGAACGCTGCTAACCGCAAGTCGGCAATCGCCAAGAAGGTTAACGCCCTCTAAGCACCGCTAAACTTCAGCAAGATCCTCGAATCCTCAGGGCTTCGGGGATCTTGCGTTTTAATCACTATTTTCAGCACTGCGCTAATCTGTAAGCATGCCTCGACTGAAGAGCTGGATCGGATCCGAGAACACCTAGGTCATCCATCACTGGCATTTTCCGGTCACAGCTGACCAGGTATGGGACGCGTGGACTCACGGCGCCCAGCTAAGTAAATGGCTTGGAGTACCTCGCTTCGCAAACTTCGCAGTCGGGCAGGTTGCGGAAATCGAGCACGCACCGGACTAATGGTGCACTTCTTTAATCCACCGGTGCGAACCTGCGGAACTGTTGATGATGACGTGGAAGTTCCCCGACGAGACTCTTTCAATGCTGGAAGTAGAATTTGCCGGCAACGCAACGGGTACCAAGGTCTCGCTGGTACACAGTCAGCTGTCGGATCAGGTTACCAACTACCTCACCGGATGGCAGACACACCTGCAGTATCTAGAGGATCTGCTTTGCGGAAGGCCTCGACCCATGGCGGACTTTTGGTCCCTCTACGAGAAATTCGCCGCAGACGCCAAGCAAGCGAACTAACGCTGCGGGGCTTTGGATGCGATGAACAAGATGGCTCGTTCCAAGGCATAACCTGGCGAACGGCCACCACCTTTGACCATGCGATCCGTTTGCGCAATATTTTCAATGCACAAGGCGACATCTGCGCGCTTCCAGCCGCGCGCCTGCTGTTGCGCGGCCTGCACCTGCCACGGCGCCATACCAAGTTCTGAAGCCAACGATGCCGCAGGCTCATTGACGCCAAGCACCTTGGCCAACTGGCGGATTTTCATCGCCAGAGTTGCAACTATGGGAATCGGATCAGTTCCGGTGTCCAGCGAA
>DNHA01000031.1:0-2268 GCA_003486025.1 Micrococcaceae bacterium
CTGCCGCTGCTCGTCGCGATTCTAGCTGCGATGATCGGCAATGTGATTTCAATGTTGCTGTTCGTCAACGGCGCGCACGCGGTGCGAACTCAGGTCCGCCAAAACAGGCCGGATGAAAACAAAAACGTAAGTACGAGAAGTTGCACAACGCTTTTGATAAGTATGGGATTGCCGGGGTGGGCCTCTTGGGCCAGACTATGCGTAGTTCGCAAATCACTTCGGCAGCGCTGGTGTCTTTCGGTGCAAATAAGCAGAAGGTCGTCGTTCGGCAGGTCATCTCAATTGTCCTGTGGTGCACGCTTTTTGGCATTCTTGCCACCCTGGGGCTGCCGTTGCTGAACAAATAAGCACGCTCAGAGCGAACGAGCCACCGGCGCATCCTGCGCCGGTGGCTCGATTTTTTGTGCCCGAGTTTAAGTATCTTGCTCTTTGCGGCGACCAAAAAGGAAGTAGGAAATCGGGCCAAAAATATTGATGAAGCTAGCTAATGCCCAGAGCTTTTTCGATCCCTTGACCTGTTCGGCCGGACGTTTTCGAAGATCTCGCAACGCCGCAATCGTCAAGGTCAGCTCGATAATTGCGGTGACGATAACGCCAATTTGGGTGCCGGTGGAAAGTTCTTTGAATGTTCGTTTGGCTGCCATGCGGTGTCCTTTGCGGGGAGTAGTTCAATTCCTAGGCTGTTGAGGCGACCTGAAATATTTTTGCCCTGTGGGAATTATTCTCTCACCTGCCCGGTTGAAGATGGCAGAACGCAAAGTTGAGTCAAGTTCGCTCAAGTTAATTTGACAGTCAAAAAAGACAGCGAGTAAAGTTGAGTCCAGAACGCTCAACTGGGGTATCCGCCCCAAGCGTTAGTACTTACAACTCAAGGCAAAGGAGAGCCAATATGTCGCGTGCAGTAGGCATTGACCTAGGAACCACCAACTCGGTCGTATCCGTGCTCGAAGGTGGCGAGCCAACCGTTATCGCAAACGCGGAAGGCAACCGCACCACCCCGTCCATCGTTGCTTTCTCGAAGAGCGGCGAAGTTCTGGTTGGCGATATCGCCAAGCGCCAGGCCGTGAACAACATTGACCGCACCATCGCTTCGGTCAAGCGCCACATGGGTACCGACTGGTCCATCAACGTGGACGAGAAGAAATACACCGCTCAGGAAATTTCTGCTCGTACCCTGATGAAGCTGAAGAACGACGCCGAGTCCTACTTGGGCGAAAAGGTCACCGACGCAGTCATCACCGTTCCTGCATACTTCAACGATGCAGAGCGCCAGTCCACCAAGGAAGCCGGCGAAATCGCAGGCTTGAACGTACTGCGCATTGTCAACGAGCCAACCGCAGCCGCTCTGGCCTACGGCTTGGAAAAGGGCAAAGAAGACGAACTCATCCTGGTCTTCGACCTCGGTGGCGGTACCTTCGACGTTTCCCTGCTTGAAGTTGGCAAGGATGACGACGGATTCTCCACCATCCAGGTCCGCTCCACCTCGGGCGATAACCGCCTGGGCGGCGACGACTGGGATCAGCGCATCGTAGATTGGCTGCTGGCTCAGGCTAAGCAGAAGGGTGCAGACCTGTCCAAGGACAAGATTGCACTGCAGCGCCTGAAGGAAGCTGCTGAGCAGGCCAAGAAGGAACTGTCCTCGGCAACCAGCACCAACATCTCCTTGCAGTACCTCTCGGTCACCGCCGACGGTCCGGTTCACCTCGATGAGCACCTCTCGCGTGCTAAGTTCCAGGAACTGACCAAGGACCTGCTCGAGCGCACCCGCAAGCCATTCAACGATGTCATCAAGGAAGCCGGCGTTAAGGTTTCCGAGATTGCACACGTGATCCTCGTTGGCGGTTCGACCCGTATGCCAGCAGTGGCAGAGCTGGTCAAGGACCTGGCCGGCAAGGAAGCCAACAAGGGCGTCAACCCAGATGAGGTTGTTGCAGTTGGCGCAGCCCTGCAGGCTGGCGTGCTCAAGGGTGAGCGCAAGGATGTATTGCTCATCGACGTCACCCCACTGTCCCTGGGTATTGAAACCAAGGGCGGCGTGATGACCAAGCTGATCGAGCGCAACACCGCGATTCCGACCAAGCGTTCGGAGACCTTCACCACCGCCGAGGACAACCAGCCTTCGGTATCGATCCAGGTCTTCCAGGGCGAGCGCGAGTTCACCCGCGACAACAAGCCACTGGGCACCTTCGAGCTGACCGGTATCGCACCGGCTCCGCGCGGCATCCCGCAGGTTGAGGTCACCTTCGACATCGACGCCAACGGCATCGT
>DNHA01000031.1:2317-2757 GCA_003486025.1 Micrococcaceae bacterium
GCGGCTCCTCGCTGTCGAAGGAAGACATCGAGCGCATGGTTCAGGAAGCCGAAGCTCACGCCGAAGAGGACAAGGCCCGCCGCGAGGCAGCCGAGACCCGCAACGCCGCCGAGCAGGCCGCTTACTCGGTAGACAAGCTCATCAAGGACAACGATGAGAAGCTTCCAGAAGAGGTCAAGACCGAGGTTCAGGCCGACGTTGACGCACTGAAGGAAGCCCTGGAGAAGCAGGACAACGACGACGAGGTCAAGGCCGCGTTTGAGAAGCTCCAGGCTTCGCAGACCAAGCTGGGCGAGGCAATCTACGCCAACACCGCCGCCGAAGGCGCCGAAGCACCTGCAGGCGAGCAGGCTCCAAACGCTGACGAAGACATCGTCGACGCCGAGGTCATCGACGAAGACGAAGCCGACAAGAAGTAGGGAGTAAAGGAATATGTCCGC
>DNHA01000031.1:2776-9304 GCA_003486025.1 Micrococcaceae bacterium
AACCAGCCAGAGGCAGCCGACGCGCAGCCGAACGCTGACGCCCTGGGTCAGGCCGAGGCGATCCTGAACGAGGCTGCTGCTGGTGTCGAAGAGGCACAGGCTGAAGTCACCGAAAAGGAATCCGAGCTTCGCAACGACCTGCTCCGTTTGCAGGCCGAGTACGTCAACTACCGCAAGCGTGTCGAGCGCGACCGGGTAGCGGTCCGTGAAAGTGCCGTGCAATCGGTGCTCGCCACGTTGCTGCCGGTGCTTGATGATATCGATGCGGCCCGTGCCCACGGCGACTTGGCAGATGGCCCGTTCGCGGCTATCGCCAAGAAGCTGGACACGGTCTTGGCGACGCACGGCCTTGAACGAATTGATGAGGCTGGGGTCGAATTTGATCCCAACGTCCACGAGGCGTTGCTGCGCCAGCCGGTCCCAGAGATCCCAGCGGATCATGTGGGACAGGTGCTGCGAGCCGGTTACCGTAAGGGAAACTACACCATGCGTGCCGCGCAGGTGCTGGTAGCCACCGGCGAGTAGCCACACATCTAGATAACGAAACTGCCCACTGCCGAAACCTCGACAGTGGGCAGTTTCAAATCGGTAGTCAAAAGAAAGGGGGCCCTGATGGCAAGTCAGGACTGGATCGACAAAGACTTCTACGCCATTCTGGGCGTCTCCAAGGACGCCAGTGAAGCGGACATCAAGAAGGCGTATCGCAAGCTAGCGCGTAAATACCACCCGGATACCAACCAGGGTGATGCGGAAGCCGAACGGAAGTTCAAAGACATCTCAGAGGCTAACTCTGTGCTCTCTGACAAAGAAGAGCGTGAGCAGTATGACGCGATTCGCGCCATGGGCGGCGGAGCGCGCTTCAGCGCCGGTGGCCCCGGCGGCGCACCAGGCGGACAAGCAGGCTTTGACGACATGTTCTCCAACCTCTTCGGTGGGGGAGGGGCGCCACGCGGTCGCGGCGGACAGCCAGATTTCTCGGACCTGTTCGGCGGCGGCGGTTTCGGCGGCGGCTTTGGACAAAGCGCCCCGCCGCGCAAGGGCGCGGACCGCACCGCAAGCACCACGATTTCCTTCGCCGGATCAATCAAGGGCACTACCATCGGTTTGCGTGAGCAAAGCGGTGAAGTCATTGACGTGCGTGTTCCCGCAGGAATCAAGGACGGCCAATCGGTGCGCGTGCGCGGCCGCGGACAGTCAGGCCAGGCCGGAAACGGCGACCTGCTGGTGAAGGTGAAAGTTACCGAACACCCGTACTTCAAACGCGAAGAGAACAATATTCGTGTGCACGTGCCTGTCACCTTTGACGAGGCGGCGTTGGGCGCAAAAATCCATGTGCCGACCTTGGACGGCGAAGAAGTTGCCATGAAGGTACCCGCCGGTTCAAACTCGGGGCGGACCTTGCGCCTGAAAGGCCGTGGGGTGAAGACCTCCAAGGCGACCGGCGACATGCTGATCGTGCTGGATGTGGTCATCCCGCAGAACCTGAACGATAAGGCGAAAGCTGCCATCGAAGAGTTCGCCGCGGCGACCGAGGGTGAAGATCCTCGACAGGCGCTGGCCGCCAAGGCCAAGCTCTAAGCTAGAGCTTAGCCCGATACGTGAGTGTGCTTCGCAAGAGGCACACTCACGTAGAGAATAGATTTATCCCCTGTGTCGGGGAGAAACGGAGATTGAGATTCATGGCCCACGAGTTCCTCAGACCTGTGTTCGTCATCTCAGTCGCCGCACAACTGGCAGATATGCACCCGCAAACCCTGCGCCAGTATGACCGCATCGGACTGGTCTCGCCCAGCCGCCAATCGGGTAAGCAACGGCGGTATTCCCAACGCGACGTGTCACTGCTGCGCCAGGTGCAGCAGCTGAGCAAAGAGGGCGTCTCGCTCGAAGGCATTAAACGCATTATCGAGCTGCAAAACCAGGTGTCGTATCTGCAAAACCAGGTCAGCGGATTACGCGATGAATTGCGTGCCGCCCAGCAAGGCCAAACCCGGGTGTTCGCCGCCGGAACCGCCGCCGGAGATGTGGTCTCGATGGCCCGCGGAATGCGTCCGGCCCGCCGCGAACCGGCGGTGACGCTCTTTACAACGCGCCGCGCCATTGGACGCTAGTTTTCCTCCGTTGGCCGTATTCGGGTAGCAATCCGCCGCTAAAATCATTAGTCTCAAAACTACGTGATCCACCTCACTTATCGTGGGTCACGTTGTTGCGTCTTGGATAACCGTATCCGGAATACAAGCTGCGCAACCCAACTGTTTAGAGGATGGAGACCTTCGTGCGGCTGAACCCCTTAGCCATGACCCCTGATCACGTTAAATCCGGCAGTTCTGAGTTTCAAGATCTGGGGGTCAACCGATGAAATCCTATGCACAGGGCGAGACCACTTCGGAACTTCTCGAGGACACTATCGGCTCCAACCTCGAACGTACCGTCGCGTTGCATGGCGAGCGTGAGGCACTCGTGGAAGCCTTCACCGGCCGTCGCTGGACCTGGAATGAGCTAGACCTGGCGGTGAACGATTTAGCGCGGGGACTTCTCTCGGCCGGGCTGGAAGCGGGGGACAGGCTTGGCATTTGGGCGCCGAATTGCGCCGAATGGACCTTGACGCAGTACGCCACAGCAAAAATCGGTGTCATCTTGGTCAACGTTAACCCCACCTATCGAAGCCACGAGTATTCCTACGCGGTCAATCACAGTGGCCTGCGGATGCTGATCACCATGACTAGTTTCAAAACGAGCATGTATCGTGAAATGGTTGAACGCTGTGCCGTGGATACTCCGACTTTGGAACGCGTGGTCTATCTGGACACCGCGGACTGGGCCGAACTCATCGAAGCCGGCCAAGGGGTAGATCCGGCCTTGGTTAGCCAACGTCTGGCGCTGACCGAACCAGATCAGGCCATCAATATCCAGTACACCTCTGGTACTACCGGTTATCCCAAGGGCGCGACACTCAGCCACCGAAATATTCTGAACAACGGATTTTTTGTCACTGAAACCATTCGGCTGGGCCCCGAAGACCGGCTCTGCATCCCGGTGCCGTTTTACCACTGCTTTGGCATGGTGATGGGCAATCTGGGATGTACCAGCCACGGGACCACCATGGTGATCCCGGCCCCGAGCTTTGATGCAGAAACTACACTGCGAGTAGTGGCCGAAGAAAAATGCACCGGTGTTTATGGGGTTCCCACCATGTTCATCGCGATGCAAAATCACCCAAGTTTCGCTACCCATGACCTAAGTACCCTGCGTACCGGAATCATGGCAGGATCGGTCTGCCCGGTCGAGGTAATGCGCGGCTGCCTGGAAGATATGAACATGTCCGAGGTATCCATCGCCTACGGAATGACCGAAACCAGCCCGGTGTCCTGCCAGACACGGGCTGATGATGACTTAGCAGCGCGTACCGAAACCATTGGCCGAGTTCACCCGCATCTGGAAGTCAAAATCGTGGATCCAGCAACCGGGGAAACTGTGGAACGCGGAGAACCGGGAGAATATTGCACTCGCGGGTACTCGGTGATGCTCGGTTATTGGAATGACGCAGCCAAAACCGCGGAAGCAATCGATGCGGAGAACTGGTTGCATACCGGGGACCTCGCGGTGATGCGCGAAGACGGATATTGCGTCATTGTGGGGCGTATCAAGGATATGGTGATTCGCGGCGGGGAGAATATCTATCCTCGCGAGATTGAAGAGTTCTTCTTCAAACACCCAGACATTGAAGATGTCTCGGTGGTGGGAATTCCCGATGAAAAATATGGTGAGGAAATCTGTGCCTGTATCAAGATGAAGGCAGGCAAGGCCCCGCTGAGCGTTGAAGACCTCAGGGCCTTTGCCCAAGGCCAACTGGCACAATACAAAATTCCTGCCTATGCCATGATCCTCGATGAATTTCCGATTACCGTCACCGGTAAAATCCGCAAGGTGCAATTACGCGAAGACGCCGCGAAAACTTTGCTCAGCTAAGCGGTGGTGAGTTACAGCCGGCCGTGCTTAGCCAACCGTGCCAAGAGCCCTTGCCGCACGGAGGGCCACTCCTGTGGCAGGATCGAGAAAATGACGGTGTCACGCAGAGTCCCGGTGCTCGCGTCGTACATGTCATTGCGCAGCACTCCATCTTGTTTCGCGCCCAGGCGGGCGATTGCCGCGCGTGACTGCTGGTTATGCCAATGGGTGCAGAAAGCTACGGACAGGCAGTCGAGTTCTTCGAAGGCACGTTGCAGCAAAAGATATTTCGCCGCAGCGTTGATGCCGGTTCCTTGGAAATCGGTACCTAGGAAAGTGGAGCCGATTTCTACCCGTCGGTTCGCTTCGCTGATATTCAAATAGGTTGTTGCGCCCACCGCGTTGCCACGGTGTTCATCGATAATCGCGAACGGTGCCATCTTTCCCTCGGACTGCAAAGCGAGCCGGCGCGAAATCTCAGCGTCCATGCCTTGTGCCGAAGGGATTTTAGTAAACCACACTTGATCCAGCGCACCGTGGGTCACGATGGCCCCGAGGTCAGCTGCATGGTTGTGGCTCAATTGTTCCAGCCGGACGCCAGCGAATTCCAGGGTGGGGGTTGCACTAAGGCTCATGCCTGCAAGTGTATTGCAGGCATGAGCCTTGGATTTCTAAAGTTACCTAGCAGCCCGGGTATAGGCCAGATCAAAGATCAAACGCCCGGCCTTCAACGCTTTGCCCTCAAAGCTGGTGAGGATACGGCGTTCAAAACGTGGAGCCCAGCCGCCGAGCTCATCAACAAAATCGGGTTCTGGCTCAAAGCCTTCCATGCCGTTGGCGCGGACCTTGGTGAGGTTGCTTTCCGTTCCGCAATGCGCGCCTGGATGCTGATTTTCAAATTGCGGGTGTGCTTCGAGCACCTCACGCATTTGCTCGGCGTAGTTGGACCAGTCGGTGGCCAGTCGAAGTGTTCCACCTGGCTTCAGCACACGGGCGACCTTGTCCAAGAATGAGGAAGTGATCAGCCGGCGCTTGTGGTGACGAGGCTTGTGCCATGGATCTGAGAAGAAGATCCACAGTTCGTCGGCGCTGCCCTCTTCGAGCATCACGTCCAGGACCTCTGGGGCGTTGGCCTGGACCGCACGGACGTTTTCGAGTTCAAAGGACTCGACCTTGAGCATCAGCTGGGCTAGTCCTGGAAGATAAACCTCCACGGCGAGGTAGTTTCGCTCTGGATCATCCTTGGCAGCGTTGGCAATGCATTCGCCTAAGCCGGTACCGATCTCTACGATGAGTGGAGCCACGCGGCCAAAAGCCTGTTCCGGGTCCAGACGGAAGTCATCTGCCACGGAGGTATCGGCAATCTTGCGCGGTGGCTCAATGACGTAGCTTTCGGCATTGCGCTCCCAGGCGGCTGCGCGGCGTCCTTGGAGCCGATTACCTCGGCGAACAAAGGAAACCGGGTCGGCACGGAACAGGGAAGGATCTTTGGCCATGTTGTCGGCGTCTTCGGGGTGCGCTTCGCTACGTTCACTCATGATCATTAATCCTAGCCGAGGAGCGGAGGAGGCCCACCAGAAATTCGTAGGGCGTTGCACACCCGCAATTCATTTTTGTCACAAAGACTAGGGGGCGTTCCGGGTGTTCCCCTATAGCGCAGGCTGGCAAAGCGCTGTCATGCTAGAAACATGACAGATTTAGTGCGTGGCATCTTGAATATCATTTGGCTGCTCTTCGGCGGCCTGTGGTTGGCGTTGGGTTATGTTCTGGCCGGCATTATCTGCTGCCTGCTCATCGTCACCATTCCGTTTGGCATCGCTTCCTTCAGGATCGCCGGTTACGCGTTGTGGCCTTTTGGCCGAACCGTCGTGGACCGTGGCCCGGTGGGAGCCTTCTCGACCCTGGGAAATATTATCTGGCTAGTCTTCGCTGGAATCTGGATCGCCATCGGGCACGTGGTGACAGCGATCCCGATGTTCGTTTCCATTATTGGCATTCCGCTAGGCATCGCAAACCTCAAAATGATCCCGGTATCTTTGATGCCGCTGGGGAAGGAAATAGTTCCTTCGGATTATTACATCGCAGGGATGCGACGCTAGATTTTCTGCAGCTAAGCTAAAGCCGGTCCATGCGGACCGGCTTTTGCCTTTGCTGTGGTGCCTAAGCTTTTTGCTGTCGTTGCTGCAGGATTTGTTCGCGCAGAATATCAGCGTGCCCGCAGTGCTGGGCCAGTTCCCGAAGAACGTGGAGTTGGACCCAGGCTAGTGGCAGGGGGCCACGGCGGTTNNAGGTCAATTCTGCGCGAGCTGAACGGGAAAGCGAAATAGCGTCGCGGTAGGCGCGCTGGATTGATTCAATAGTGTCCTCGGACGCCAGATCAAAGGATTGATCTGGCGTTTGCACTATTCCTAGGTCCGCTCGTGAGGCCCCGGTGACAGCCTCGCCAAACCAGACCCGTTCCACAAAGATTGCGTGCTTCACCAGACCAAGCAACGTGGTCTTCGACGAGACTAGACGCATTCTCGCTTCGGTCTGGCTAAGTCCGTCGAGGCATTCGAGCAGCATTTTCCGGTGTTGTTCAAT
>DNHA01000031.1:9320-11534 GCA_003486025.1 Micrococcaceae bacterium
GCCAGTTGCGCCGGATGCTGAGCGTAGTGGGCAGCGGAATCTGGATTGGGCATGCTCTAGTTTGCGCGCTGCGTGGGGTGTGAGGCAATGTCTGCGGTCAGGCTTTCCAAGCCCTAGCAAGTACATCCCAATGTTCTTGAGTCATCAGACTCACGGGAGTTACAGAGACGGCCACCGGGCCAGCCTCTGAAATAGCTTGTAGTGCGGAACTAAGTTGTTCTGGTTCCAGCGGTGAATTTTGCGCCCAAAGCCCTGTTGACATCACGAATCGTCCAGGAAATCTCTGCTGCAATGACCGGGCGAGCCGGCCACCATATTCTGGGGTACTCGCATTGATGGAGAAGTAGTTCCATATGATTAGTCGATCCGCCGCGGAGAGCAAGGTTTCGTAGGCATGGCCCGAAGCTGCCCGGTCACCATCCGGGTTTGCCCAGGAGGCCCTGACATCCATATCCAGAAGTACCCCATGAGCCCGGGCCGCGGTGCTAATTCGGGAGAGCAAGGTGGCCAGGGCGGCTGATCGCCAGATTCCAAGACTGGGATGGGAGGTGTCTATGCCACCGGTGGAGGTTCGTGGCCAGTCTGTCATCCCGCTGTGCTTGATGAAGGAGCGCAAATCCGGGGTTCCAAAGGTGTAGTCGTCAAACATGAGCTCGGTCAATGAAATTCGGTCCGGCTTGTACCTGGCACAAATTTCATCCGCCAGCTGCACTAGCAGGTCTCCAGCTATACCGCTTTCCAACGAACTCACGCTGGGAAAGTCATAGGATGCTTCACCTTGTGGATTGACTCCGGCAATGCCCGGGTCAGCCGCAATGTTTGCTGGACACAAAGTGTCGATAGTTAAGGTGAGCTCTGAATTACCAGTCAGTTCCGGTCTGAGCGCGTGGATGGCTTCAGCAACGTAGTCTCGTCCGCTGCTGGCCACGCCATCGGCGGAGGCTTGCGGCCGTGCCTCCCAGTTGAACGCGGTCCAATCGGTGCGGCCAACGCTGAGCGACAGCGAGGTGGCATTTACCCGACGGAGCTGTTGAGCATAGTGCTCCCAGCGCGGGGTGCCGGTGACAATGTTTTCAAAGCCGAAACTTACCGCTCGTTCTGAGGGAACAACCGGACGGGCGGTGCAGGCGCTGGTAGCGCCCAGTGCCACGCTGGCTGAAGCCAGCGTTAAAAATCGCCGGCGTGTGACCGAGCGAGCAATAGACTTCTGCATGATTTCCGGTCCCCAGGATGTGAAGTGATTTGAGCTACGGGTAGTAGCTCTATGGGTGCGTGAGTCTGGATATTCCGGCGAACCACGGAGCCCCCAAGCTCGTCTTCGGCCGCGTTTCACGCACAGGTATCTATTCTAACTAGCCATGCAGTGGGCGCACGAGCCGTAGTCGATTGATGACGCGTGAAGCAATCGAGAAAAATTTAGTTGATGCGGAATAACGGCATGGCGAGTAGAGTTGAGTTAAGTGCACTCAAGTTTATGGGTTCACCCTCTGAGAGAAAGGATTCGCGTGGACACCAAGCTCACCACCAAGAGCCAGGAGGCTCTATCTGCTTCCGGGATGAATGCTTCGACCGCGGGAAATCCGCAGATCGAACCAGCTCACTTGCTCAAGGCCTTGCTGGACCAGCGAGACTCGGTTGCCGTGGCATTACTGAAAACTGCAGGTCTGGACGTGGACGCGCTCTCGGTGAAGGCGAGTGCGGCGATCAACGCCTTGCCNNGTCAGCACCGCACAGGAGATCGCGAAAAGCATGGGGGACACCTATGTCTCCACCGAGCACCTGCTGATCGCCTTGGCCTCTGATCAGACCAAGGCAGGCGAAGCGCTGCGCGAGAGCGGAGCGACCCGGGAATTGCTGGTGGCATCGCTGCCCACTATCCGCGGGGACCGCAAGGTTGACAACCCCAACCCGGAAGACACCTTCCAAGCCCTGGAGAAGTTCGGCACGGATATGACCGCGCTAGCACGCTCGGGCAAACTCGATCCGGTCATTGGCCGCGATAAGGAAATCCGCCGCGTGGTCCAGGTGCTCTCGCGGCGCACCAAGAATAACCCGGTGCTCATCGGTGAGCCTGGCGTGGGTAAAACCGCGGTGGTTGAAGGACTCGCTCAGCGCATGATCGCCGGAGACGTGCCAGAATCGCTGCGTGGAAAGACGCTGATCTCTCTGGACCTCGGATCGATGATTGCCGGCGCGAAATACCGCGGCGAGTTC
>DNHA01000078.1:0-16164 GCA_003486025.1 Micrococcaceae bacterium
TGGTCATTGCGGCGCTCACCTTCGCCATCCGTCTGGCCTCGTTGAAGTTCGGGTGGCGGATTCCGTTGGCGGCCGGACACTGGTATCGCGCCAGCCCGAGCGCTCCGCCGCATGACGGACCGCAGCGGCACTTCTAGGTGTTGCTACTGAACGCGTTCGAGCCTGCCCTCGCCCTCGGCACCGGGAGCGGTGTCCTCGATGGTGCGTGGCGGGTTGATGATAATTGCACCCACCAGCATCACCACGATGCATACACCCAACATCGAGAAGGCCACGCCCCAGGATCCGCTGGCCTGCTGGACGATGCCAAATAGCATGGGTACAACCGCTGCACCGGCGTAGCCTAGACCTTGCGCAAAACCGGAGAGCACTCCCGAGCCGTAAGTAGTGCGCGAGCGCAGATTCATCATCAACAAGGCGATCGCAAACGTTCCTTGCCCAAGCCCCGCCATGGAGACCCAGAACCAGGTTCCAGAGGTCGGTGAAAGGTAAATCCCCAGGTGGCCCACGATCCAGCAGGCGGTAAAAACGCCCACGGCGATGATCGGGTTTTTTAAGCGCGGAACCCACAGCGGAACCAACAAGCTCACCGGCAGTCCAAGGATCGCGAACAGCGCCAGCATATTGCCGCTGCTGGCTTCGCTGAGCCCCTGGGCGTGAAGATACGGCGGCAGCCAGGTGAAGTAGACGTAGGTCTGTGCGGAGTTCCCGGCAAGGAAAATCGCCAGACCCCAGGCCACCTTGGATTTCCATGGGTTGATCCGTACAATTTCATGCCCACCCACCACTGGCAGTTGAGCCTGAGGAGGCTGCACACGGCGGTCAGCAAATAGCTGCACGATCCAGGGAATCAGCACGATGGAAGAGAGCAGCGCCCAAGAACCGATGGATGTTTTCCAGTTGCCGATATTTGCGAAAGGAACCGAAAATTGCGGGGCCAGCCAGGTGCCGATGGCAATCATCGTGACGTACCCGCTGGTGACCACGCCGATACGATCCGGAAAGTACTTTTTGACCAAAGGCGGCAGTACCACGTTGCCCATGCCATAACCGGCCAGAGTGACGATGGAAAGCGCCAAGAACGGGTAAACATTTGGCATAAATGGACGTGCCAACTGGCCAACGACGGCTAAAGCCACGGAGACGATGAGGGTTCGCTCCAGGCCCCACAGCCGAATCAGCCGGGGAGTCAGCAGTCCGAAAACGGCAAAGGAAACGGGGGCCAGCATAGCCAGCAGGCCAGTGGTGAATTCGGTGAATTCGATGTCTTGTTGGATCCGGGCCAATAATGGCGGCACCGAGACGACCGCCGCCCGCAGCGACAAAGCCATCAGCAGAATGCCAAGCAGCGCTCCGATACGACCTTTGAGTCGTTTATTTGCACCATCTGTGGCCATGTGACACGTCCCTGCGAGATTATTCGTTGATTGACTTCAACTTTTTGAGTTGCGGGACTAAGTCTAGTAATTCTTGGAGCCGACCATCAAAAGTACTCTGATACCACGAGCCGGGCGTGGCTAAATGAGCATAGAGTCCTTCACCAATCAGGATCACTAAATGAGCTATCGACTGGTCGCCGACCTCGTCCAAGATCAGCTGGAACCACCGCGAGTGCACATCTTTTAGCATCTCCGAGGCACTGGCGACACCGGCTTGGGCAAGACGTTGTACCGCCACCAAATGCCGGTCCAATTCGGTATCAACTTCTGCGGAGGTCTGCACGTAATAAACCGAGGCACCTTCTGGCACTGCACTCATGCGGCTCAGATCCAATTGCACGTGTTCTTCGGTTGATTCAATCACCCCGACGGCCAGCGCCTCCTTTGAGGCGAAGTGATAAAGCAGTCCCCCTTTGGATACTCCTGCTCGGCTTGCCGTGGCTTCCAGGGTTGCTGCGCGTTCACCTTCTTCGCACAGCAGAGAAATATAGGCGTCGAGGCATTTGTTGCGTGCCGCTGGTGGGCGTGCCATTGAACTCCTTCGTAAGACGGTGACGGATTCAACCTTACATTCGATTGTAACTATACCAACCGGACGGTACAGTTATGAGGGCAGGAACAACTCAACCTCACTCAACACGCAATTATTAAAGGCCAATCCCATGAGCTCACAGATCACCGAACGCACCTTGACTCTGAGTCGTTCGCGCCGCTGGGCCGCTCTAGCAGTACTACTTTTTCCAGTACTCCTAATCTCAGTGGACAACACCGTACTGTCATTCGCAGTGCCCGCGATCTCGGCTGCCCTGGCCCCGAGCGGGGCGCAGCTGTTGTGGATCATTGATATTTATCCCTTGATCCTCGCGGGACTCCTGGTACCCATGGGATTTCTAGGTGACCGGATTGGCCGGCGAAAAGTCCTTTTGATTGGTGCCACCGGTTTTGCGGTCATCTCCGCTCTCGCCGCCTTTGCTACCGACGCGTTCCAACTTGTATTGGCACGCGCACTCTTGGGCGTCTTCGGTGCAATGCTCATGCCTGCCACACTGTCACTGATCCGCAATATCTTTCCTGACGCGAAAGAGCGCCGCACGGCGATTGCCATCTGGGCGAGCGCCTTTTCCGGCGGCGCTGTGCTCGGCCCTATCGTTGGCGGGATCCTACTGGAACATTTCTGGTGGGGTTCGGTATTCTTGCTGGCCGTCCCGATGCTGCTTCCACTGCTCGTCGGCGGACTCTTGCTCCTGCCCGAGTCCAAGGATCCCAACCCCGGGCGAGTTGATCCATGGTCCATTGTCTTAGTGATCTTCACGCTGCTGCCCTTTGTCTACGCAGTTAAATCGTTCACTACCGAACCTCTCTACATCGCGGCCAGTGCGTTGTCGCTGGCAATCGTCAGCGGAATCACCTTCGTACGCAGGCAACTGGCCTTGGCAAACCCGATGATCGACGTGCGGCTCTTTTCAAATGGCGTGTTCTCCGGCGCGTTGACGGTGAATCTCATCGGAGTCTTCTCCCTGGTCGGATTCATTTACTTCGTTTCCCAGCACTTGCAGCTGGTCGCCGGATACAGTCCGCTTGAGGCAGGGCTGCTCATGACACCCGGGCTCGTCCTGACCATGGCCTTCGGATTGCTCTCGGTGCCGCTGGCCGCACGCTTCGGCGCGCCGGGCATTATGGTCGGCGGTTTGCTGCTCTCTGCGCTTGCCTACGCTTTAGTGGTCTTTGCAGGATCTTCGGGAGATGTCTTCTGGCTCATGGCGGCGTTCTGCATCTTGGGCATCGGCGTCGGCATGTCCGAGACCTTGTCTAATGACATGGTGCTCAGTGCAGTGCCCGCGGCGAAGTCCGGAGCCGCCTCGGCGATCTCCGAGACTGCATATGAGGTTGGTGCGGTGCTCGGCGTGGCAGTGCTCGGAACGATCCTGAACACTGTGTACGCCGCGCAATTGCGGGTTCCCGAGATCCTCACCGAGGCTGAAGTCCGCTTAGCTGGCGAAACTTTGAGCGGAGCGCATCAAATTGCTCAAGGATTACCTGCCAGCCAGGCACAAGACCTTTTGGCCTCCGCGGCCCACGCTTTTGACCATGGTGTGCTCATTACCTCGAGCATCGCTGCGGTCTTGGCATTGGTCGCCGCAATCGTGGTTGCTCGAATCATCAAACCCGCTACTCGGTGAACGATTTAAGACACTTTTTGAAAATCTTGATTAATTAGGTCAAAGTTATTCAAAAGTTGCGAAACTCGACGTAGGCTAGGCAGTGTAGTTCCAAAGTAATTCGCGAAGAACCCTTTAGAAGTTTGTGAATGTCGATCCGCATGGTTGGCGCGAACCCCTTCTAGACGTGAAGTGAATGACTTGGCTGCTTCGTTAGATGGAGAAATTTCGGTTTCAAAGTCTCACGTGGATTACAACCAAGCTCACCGATAAGAACGGTGAGGAACGTCTGAAAGGACCAAATAATATAATGGCAACCGGTATCGTCAAATGGTTTAACGATGAAAAAGGCTTCGGCTTCATCGCTCCAGACAGCGGAGATCCAGACGTCTTTGCTCACTTCTCCGCCATCCAGACCGAGGGATTCCGTTCCTTGGAAGAGGGCCAGAAGGTCGAGTTCGAAGTAGTTGAGGGCCCTAAGGGTCTTCAGGCAGCGGACATCCGCGGACTCTAAAGTTCTACGGCGAATAGCCTACAGACTTTAGCGATCACGTCACCTTCCCAGAATCATCTGGGAAGGTGACGTTTTCACGTTAAACTCCACTCACGGAATACTCCCGCTATACGGTGGGTTGTACCGGGTGTGAAGCTTTCGATTCTTGATCTTGCCCCGGTTGCTCCTAACAGCACCATCTCCGACTCATTTAAATCATCGGTACGACTAGCGCAGCTTGCCGAACGCACCGGTTATGAACGTGTTTGGTACGCCGAACACCACAACATGCCAACCATCGCCTCCAGCGCGACCTCGCTGCTGATCAGCCACGTAGCCCACCACACCGAAAAAATTCGTTTGGGCTCTGGCGGTGTGATGCTCCCGAACCACTCCCCCTTGGTGATCGCCGAACAATTTGGCACCTTGGCAGAGATCTTCGGAGATCGCATCGATCTAGGTCTGGGCCGTGCCCCGGGTACGGATATGACCACCCTGCGCGCGCTGCGCCGCGAACCGTCGGCCTCCGATTCTTTCCCACACGATGTGCTCGAGCTTCAGGCCTACCTGGCAGGTGAATCACGGGTGCCAACGGTGCAAGCAATCCCCGGCACCGGAACCAACGTTCCGCTCTACATCTTGGGCTCGTCTTTATTTGGCGCACAGCTCGCCGCGCAGTTTGGCTTGCCATATTCCTTCGCCTCGCACTTCGCCCCGGCGGCGCTGCATCAGACAATAAAGACCTACCGCGAGCAATTCAAGCCGTCCGCTCAGCTGGCCGAACCATATGTGATCGCCGGAGTGGGTGTGATCGCTGCGGATAGCGCAGCTGATGCCCACGAATTAAAGGTGCAGGCTGAACGCCAACGCGTGTCATCATTCTTGGGCCGAAACGCCAAGAAAGAATTCACCGAGGCAGAGCTCGATATGGTGATGACGACCCCGCAGGCCGAGCAGATCTTGGATATGATGCGCTACACCGCCATCGGCACCGGAGAGCAGGTCGCCGAATACCTTCAGGAATTTGCGGTAAATGCCCAGGCTGATGAACTCATTACCGTGCATAGCCCGTTGCACGAAGAGGATCGCTTGAAGTCGGTCCAGCTCACCGCGGATGCCTGCCAGCTAGCTAGCGTGCGCTGATACTGACCCAACGCTTGCACGCGTACACCAACGCGATGACCAGCGTTACGGTGAGCACGCCTTCGACTCCGATATAGGCATAGTGCCATAGTGATCCGCCAGCGGAATTTCCGGCCAGCACCGCATCGGTGCGGACCGAGAGTCCGGGGCGGATCACTGCCGCTTTAAGCAGCAGCAAGAATCCAGCAATTCCCACGATCCACCACCAGGCACGATCCATGTGGCGTTTGAAGCTTCCTGCCAGCCAGCAGATAAAGAGCAGTATTTCTACCGCGTTCATGGCGGTGAAAACTAATCGGCCAATCCCCAAGCCCAATGGAATCGTGATTCCCGGCGCGGTGAACTTCAGTGGGGCTTCGATGAAGGAAATTCCAATGATCATACCCAGCCATAGTGCTGGAATGAGGATTCGGGCGGCGACCGCCCAGGCGGCGGCCCGTGAGACCGCCATTGGTGTGGATGTACTCATGCTTTCTAGGCTACGCCGGAATTTTTCGTTCACCGGCCAGTGAGGTTACTGACCAAAAGGCCAGCAAGAGGGCCAGTAATGCGCAGAGGATGCTGAAGACCAGAATGCTCAGCTCTTGGCCATAAACTCCTACGGCCCAGCCCAACGCGATCACCGGCAACGCGCTGCCAAGGTAGGTCATCAGGTAGATGGTGGAAACGGTCTGGGCGTGCAGTGATGCTGAGACGGCGTTGACCGCGCCGCTGAATGCGGTCCTGAATGCCATCCCCTGCCCTAGCCCAATGAGTGCCAACGCGGCAATAGCTGAGCCCAATGAACCATGTTCGGCGGCGATCACCAGTCCGATGGTGCTGGCTGCCAGAATCACCAACCCGACCGGCAACAGGTATTTTCCGCCGCGGATGATCACCTGCGAGAGCGCCGAGACGCCCAGTGGCAGGCCGGCGATGAGTCCGATCACCGGGAGCAGTTCCAGGTCAAAAACTTGCGCGAAGTAGCCCGGGGCCAGCGACAATGCAAACCCGAATACCGCAAAACTCAAGAATCCGACCAGTGCGCCCATCCAGAATTTTGCGCGTGCCTCGGCCGGAATGCCCAGTCGGCGCGGGGCTAGGGCCCGATGGCGGTCTCCTCGTTCAGCCATCGCGATGGCCGGGCGTGCCTTCAACGCGACTAACGGGATCAGGGTTGCCAAGAGCAGTATCGCTTGGACCGTGAACACGGTGCTGCGCCCGCCCGGAAGCAGCGCAAGCACTCCACCCAGAAGCGGTCCGAAGGCCACACCACCAGATGAAGCAAACAATGTGAAGCGTGAGGCCCACTCGGGTTTATGCGGCAGCAACTCACGCAATGCGGCGGCGCTGGCTCCGGTGGCCAGTGCCACGCCCGCTCCTTGCAGGCCGCGGCCCAAGCACAGTTCCCACAGGCTTGTGGCGCTGCCGAAACTGATGGTGCCCACCAGCGAGACGATAATGGCGAGCACCAATGCGGCCCGGCGTCCGATGTGATCTGACCAGTGGCCCACGATGCAGAGGAAAAACATCAGTGAGCAGACGTAGCTGGCGAAGGCAATAGTTGTGCCCATGGCACCAAGTTCGAGGTCCTGCTGCAGCTGCGGGTACAGCGGGGTGGCAAGGTTGGCTCCGACCAGCAGGGTGAAACTGACCAGCACCGTAATACCGAGCCGGGTATTAATCCCGGGATTCCACGATCGCACGGTGGTTCGGGCCGGTTGCATGCGTAGTTCACTGATTACCGACATGTTTTCTCCGAAGCGGCGCGTGGTCCAAGGGATCTCGCCAGGTTGTTGCATTAGAAAGTTTTTGCCGGCGGGGTTACTCGATACCCCGCCGGCTAGTTGAGCGATCTGTAAGAAAATGTCTACTGATCTAGACCGTTCACTCACAAATATCCGGCAAAGCGAGGCAACGGGGCTAAAAAGTTGTTAGAGTTTGAGCAAAATAATCAAAATATTGACCCGCAGGGGTCTGAGGAGTGAGCAAATGGTGCGTTTGGATGACGTCGACCTGAAAATTCTGCTGGCGTTGATCCGCGACCCCAGGATTCAGATATCCGAACTTGCCGACGAAGTTGCGGTGGCGCGAAACACGGCTCAATCCCGTTTGCGCCGACTGCAGCGCGCAGAGGTCCTGCGTGCTGGCGGCAGAGATGTAGATCTGTCCAAACTCGGCTATGACGTGCTGGCTTTCGTCACTCTGGAAGTACTTCACCGTGAACTTGATACCGTAGTGACCTCGCTGCGGCAGATCCCCAATGTGCTGGAAATCCATGAAACTTCGGGCCGCGGTGACGTCTGGGTCAGGCTCATCGCCACCGACACCCATCAATTGCAATCGGCGTTGCGGCAGATTCTTCGGATCAAGGGAGTGACCCGTTCCGAGACGACCTTCGCGCTGCATACGCATTTGGCTTACCGCACCTCTCCACTGCTGGAGCACTACGCTGAGCACAATCACTGAAAGTGCTGAAAATACAAGTCTTTCCTTGAAAGGGTTACCGGCCTAGGCTGTGATTACGAGATGTCACGAGGGATAACCCCGACTCTCGTCGGGTCCCTCGCAATGTGTGGAGGAGTACGCCATGACTAAGGATTTTGAACCAACCGATTTCAATCCGGAGTATGGGAACGATATCTACGAGCCGGATGACGGACGCGATTCCCAAGCCTACGAAGGCTCCAGCGATGCCCCCGAAACGATGCGCAACATCGATCCGCTCGCCACTCGCAGCTACCTGCTTGATGATGATCTGGAAACCGAAGCGCAACTGGATAATGAATTCACCGAAGAATCCAATGACGACGAAGATGAGGACTAGCTCACTGACTAAGCATCCCTTAGGCTTCTGCGTTTAGAATTTAGAAGTGATCAATCCAGTCCATCTGCGCACCCTGCTCGAAGTGGTGGCGCATCGTTCCTTCGCCACGGCCGCAACCCGGCTGGGCTATACCGCCAGCGCCGTCTCCCAGCAAATGACAGCCCTAGAACGCAGCACCGGAACAACTTTGTTCCTACGCGGTGCCCGGTCCATCACGCCCACCCCCGGTGCGATGCGGATGGTGCGGCATGCCAAACGCGTGTTGACGGACCTCGACGCACTGATGGCAGACGTCGCCACCATCTCCACGGGCTCCAGCGAGCGTGAGGAAATCAAGCTGGGGATCTTCCCCTCGCTGGCCACGTACGCACTGCCCAAGCTATTGACNNAATTGACCTCCGAGGACTGGAACGCGCTGGGAATCAACCTGCGCCTGTGGATCGGTGAACCCCAGCAGACCGTCGCCGGCCTTGGCAATGGTGGGGACCTGGATCTGGCACTGATCTTCCAGGTCGGCCCCGGAGGGCTTAGCTGGCCCGCCTCCTTGGAGCGCGCATGGCTTGGCGATGATCAGTTCCGTGTGGTCATTCCGGCTTCCTGGCCCATTGCCGACGATGCGCAGCTTACCGTGGACCAGCTGGCCGAATGGCCGTGGATTTTCCACCACCCCGGCACCTCCGATGCCACACTGATTTCCCGGCTCTTCGCCTCATACAATATCCACCCGCAGGTAGCCGCGTACTGCGATGACTTCAACGCCTCGCTGAGTCTCGTCTCCTCCGGTCTAGGGGCCGCGTTGGTCCCGGACCTGGCGATGGCCCAAGCTCCCGAAGGCCTGCGCATTGTCGACGCCCCGGAAATCAGGTTGGCTCGCTCAATTTTTGCGCTGAAGCCAGAGAATTCGAAGAAGCCCAAGGTCGCCCTCGTTTTGGACCGGCTCACGCAGATCCTTTCCGACTAGGGTAGAAAGCGATCACGGCCGACTGCCAAGGAAAGGCGATCATGGAAGAGCTTGTCATCTCGAAAGTGCATGGACCGGTAGGGCATCTACAGCTAAACCGACCAGGGAAAATTAATGCCCTGAATCTTCAGATGCTGCATGAACTCCACCGGGTCTTGCATCTCTGGGCTGAAGACCCCAAAATCCAGTTGGTCTTGCTCACCGGTATCGGCGAGCGTGGATTCTGCGCCGGCGGCGATATCGCAAACTTCCATGCGGCGCTCACCACTGGTGCGCACGACGAATTTCTGGCCCTGCTTTCCCTGGAGTTCGACACCGACCATCTGATCTCGGTCTATCCCAAACCGCTGATCACCGTAGCGCACGGGATCACCATGGGCGGGGGCATTGGCCTGGCAAGCCATGCACCGGTGCGTCTGGTGACCGCACAGGCCACCATGGGCATGCCCGAGGCACGTATCGGATACACCCCGGATGTTGGCGGAACTCATCGGCTCGCGGGCGCACCAGGTCATTTTGGCGAATACTTCGCCATGACCGCCGCTTCGTTCAGCGGTGAGGATGCGGTTTTCCTGGGTTTCGCCGATGCGGTCATCTCCACCGGGTTTGCCGAATCCATCCTTGACGAACTCGATGACTTCGTGGGGCTGGGCTCCGCAGATATTGCCTCGGCTATCGAGGTGCTGCATTCGGTTCCCGAATCCCACAAGCTCGAACTTGAACAAGGCTGGGTCGACTACGCTTTTGGCGCCCCCACGCTGGCTGAAGTGCTGCAGCGGCTGACCGAGATGGTGCACCCCGCGGCGCGCAAGGCTGCCGCCAGCATTGCGGGGAATTCACCGACCAGTGTGGCCGCCGCATTCCACAGCGTACGCGCTGCCCGCGCGGAGCAAAACCTTCGTGGCGCCTTGGACCGCGAACTTCGGCTGGCTAACTACCTGATGCATCTGCCAGATCTGGCAGAAGGAATCCGCGCGCAGATCATCGACAAGGATCGCAGCCCGCAGTGGAAACCAAACAACCCGGCCGCGGTGAACGAGGCCGGGCTGCTGGCATTATTGGACGGCTAAGCTAGCTGTCTTAGACTCCTGGTTTACCTTCGGGCCGTGTGACGTCGTGTGGAAGTGGCACAACCTTCAGTGAGTTCTTCGCATCAATGCGCGGCGCTTTCGTCTCATCGTGCTCGCCGCTGGCCCGGGACGGGTGCTTGGACGCAACACTTCTCGGCCGGCCATAGGCCACTGCAACATGCTCGCCGAAGTGGTCTGCGTCTGCCTCTTCCCAGTCTTCTTTCCAAGACGGTGGAGCATCATGCAATAGCTCTCCGGGCTTCAGCCAGTGGAACATCGAGGCGTAGGAAAGCGTGGACTGCAAGTTCACCCGGCGGCGCAGCATCCGGGTGTTCAGCTGATCAGGACTTTCCAAGCCCATAGAGGCCATGATCTGTCCGGCTTCGGTCACCGTCAGCCGGTGGTAGTTGTAGACGCGGTGGCCTTTATCTTCCACATCGATGGCGCGCTGCAGACGCTTGCTCTGCGTGGCCACACCGACCGGGCAATGATTCGTGTGGCATTTTTGCGCTTGGATGCAGCCGGTAGCCATCATCATGGAACGCGCTGCAAAGGTGAAGTCTGCGCCTTGGATCAGTCGTTTGACGATATCCGAGCCGTTGGCCACCTTGCCGGCAGCCGCAATCCGGATTTCGCCGCGCAGCCCTGCGCCCATCAGGACGTTGTGCACCAACAGCAGTCCCTCGGTCAACGGGGTGCCCACATGGTCTTCGTATTCCAGCGGGGCGGCACCGGTGCCGCCTTCGGCGCCATCAACGGTAATGAAGTCAACGAGCACGCCTGTTTCGATCATGCCTTTGCAGATGGCCATCACATCGGTGCGCGAACCGACACAGAATTTGATTCCAATAGGCTTGCCCTGGGCAAGTTCACGAAGCTGCGCCACAAAGGCCATCAGTTCCCTGGGGGTGGAGAATTCGGGGTGGCTTGCCGGAGAGATGCAGTCCTCCCCCATGGGGACCTGTCTGGCCTCGGAAATCTCTTCGGTGACTTTCGCCGCCGGCAGCACGCCGCCCAGTCCGGGTTTGGCGCCCTGGGACATCTTGATGGTGATGCCTTTGACCTGCGGAAGGTTTGCCTTGTGTGCGAAGGATTCCGGGTCAAAACGTCCCTCGGGGGTCCGGCACCCGAAGTATCCCGAGCCAATTTCCCAGAAGAGATCTGCCCCGAATTCCAGATGGTACTTGGTCAATCCACCCTCACCGGTCTCATGGACAAATTCGCCCATCGCCGCCCCCTTGTTCATGGAACGAACCGCGTTGGCGGATAATGCTCCGAAACTCATGGAGGAAATATTGAGCAAGGAGATCTCATAGGGCTGCGTGCACTGGCTGGAGCCGATGCTGACCCGATGCTGTTCGGTGGGTGGGGCCACCGGTGCGCTGGAATGCAGCAAGTACTCGTGGCCAACCTCATTAACCTGAAGTTCGGTACCAAAAGCCTTATGGCTGTCGACGCCCTTGGCACGGGCGTAGATCAACGAACGGGTATCCCTGCTGAAGGGGGTGCCATCGGTATTGCGCTCGATGAAGTACTGCTGGATTTCAGGGCGAATGAATTCAAAAAGATATCTCGCGTGACCCAAAATCGGAAAGTTGCGCAGAATCGAGTGCCTCTTCTGGGTGACGTCTCTGATCCCCACCGCCAGCAGCACCGCGGTCAGCACCACCAGGATCCACCACACCCAGGAGCCCGATGTCCCGGCTAACAGTGCGGTCAGCACAAACCCGGCCGCCAGCACGAACAAGAACAGAATCACGACTATTCGCATCATGTACTCGACACTAGTACGTGGAATCAATGTTGTCAGGGTAGTTCTGCAGTAATCCGATCGTTTTCCCGCACCACCATGGAGTAGAACACCCCGCTGGTATTGGCAAGCAGCGCCTGAGGCGTCCCGGCCTCGACAATTCTCCCCGCATCGAGCACCATCACGGCGCTGGCCTCGCGGACGGTGGCCAGCCGGTGGCTGATCATGAGCACACCCATGCCATATCCGCGGCGCTCATTAATCGCCTTGAGCACCAGTTGTTCACTGTCCGCATCCAGTGCGCTGGTCGATTCGTCCATGATCAATATGGCCGGGTGGCGCACCAGCGCACGTGCCAGAGCTAAACGCTGGCGTTGTCCCCCGGACAGACTTGTAGAACGATCAGCTAGCCGGGTGTCCAGCCCATCACGCTGTGCGCGGAGCCATGGACCCAAACCTAATTCGTTGATGACCGAGCGCAGTTCCTCATCGGTTATACCCTCGGCGCCCAAGACAAGATTTTCACGGATACTTCCGCGAACCATCACCGCTTCTTGCGAAACCAGAACAATGCGTGAGCGAAGTTCCGCTAATGGAACCATGTCGAGCTGCACCTCGCCCAGGCTCAGCGTTCCATTGCTTTTCAGTGCGCGGACCAAAGCTGCAGCAATCGAGGACTTCCCCGAGCCCGAGGCGCCGACAACTGTCAGCAGCTCGCCCGGGGCAATGCTGAAATCAACACCCGCCACCACCTGACGTTGCCCGTGGGACACGCTCAGGTTTTGGACGTTCAGCGTTCCGGTATGCGGCAGTGGCACGGCGCCTGATTCTTCGGACACCACCGGTGGGGCGCTGGCGGTCGCGAACAGCCGGCGAGCGCTGGCCAAGGAATCCTGCAGCCCGAGGACAAAGCCGTCAACAGCACGCACAGCATCATAGGAAGGCACCGCGAGGACCACCAAAATGATGGTTGCTGACAGCGTGGCTCCGGATGCCCAAACCAGCATCAGGGCGCTGCCCCAGATGGCTATTTGGCTCAGGGCCGCACGCAATCCAGTGACCCAGGACGCTCTCCTGCCCTGGGCCGCGTCGGCGCCCGCGGCGGACCCCAATCGTTTAAGCATCTGTTCCCCGGCACCGAAGGCGTGAAGCACCTCGATGCCTGCCAGGGATTCCATCACGAGCTGGTTTTGCCTGCCGCGCGAGGCGGCCGCCGAGATGGCGGCGCTTCGCAGGGTCGGCACCCCGATCATTGGCAGCACAAGTCCTACGATTACGTACCCGCCCAGCAAGATGAGCGCCGGTGTGCTGCCGAAGTTGAGGTAGGTCCCCCAACTCACCGTGGCACTGACCACCACTGCTGCCACCGCCGGTGGCAGCGTGTGGGCGAAGAACACTTCTACCTTGTCGATATCCCGGGTGGCTTTGGCCAGCAGCGATCCAGAACTCTTGGTAGCTGCGGTGAAGGGCGCCTGTTTCGCGAAGGCCTCATACATCGTTGAACGCAGCCGGGAGAGCGCAAGGAAGGCGACCTTATGCCCAACATATTGTTCCGCGTAGCGCAGCCCGCCTTTTAATAGTCCTGCAAAGATGATGGCGGCGATCAGCAGCCCCCAAGGGACTTCTGGCAGCTGCCCGGGAAGTTCAAGGCCAATGACTTGTACCAATCCCACTGCGGCGAGCAAGTAAATACCCAAGGCGACCAGGCGACTAAGACAGGCAAACAGGCTGGCGAGCGCCAACGGCGGCAGCAGGTCCAAGGTGCGGGAAATCAGCCAGCGGGAACTGGCGAAGGAGCCAGGTAGAGATTGTGGCTTGCTCATGGCTTCTCCCCCAGTCCTTGCCGCCCGCCAATCGAGTGAACCCGGTCGGTGAAATGCTCCATGGCCCGTTTCAAATACCCCTCGTGGTCCAGCAGTTCGGTGCGCGCCCCGGACTGCACAATCCGTCCCTGATCCAGGACCAGCACCTGGTCATAATCGGCGAGCAAAGCCATCCGGTGGGTGACGGTAATAACCGTCAGCGGCGCTGCTACCTCCCGCAATGTGGCCAGCACCTGCCCCTCGGTTTTAACATCCAGCGAACTGGTCGGCTCATCCAATAAGAGAATCGGACGCTCAGCCAATAGAGCCCGGGCAATCGCCAAACGCTGTGCTTGGCCTCCGGAAAGTGTAGCTCCACCCTCGCCGAGAACCGTGTCCAGCCCTGCAGGTAACTGCTTAAACCAATCTGTCAGCCCGACGCGTTCGATAAGTTCCGTCAGCTTGCCGTCTTTGGCCTGTTGATCTGCGAAGAGCAGGTTCTCGCGCACGCTAAGCCCAAAGAGTGTCGCACCTTGTTCAACTACCGCAGTGTTGGACCGCAAGGTGGCAGGCCCGAGTGCCTGATGGCCTTCGTGGATAATTCCTGCGCTTGTCTCCAGCTGGCCTTGCAATACCCGCAGCAACGTGGTCTTGCCGCTGCCCGAGGCGCCAATGACCGCGGTCTTCGAACCGGGCGGGAAACTGAAATTCAATTGATGCAGCGCTTCGGGATAGCCCTCATACCCGGCGCCCAAATCTTCTAGCTGCAAGGTGTCCTCGCGCAGGTTGACCGCTAGTGGGTTAGCCGAGGAGCGGTGCCACGGGGTTTCCATGACGGACTGGATTTTTTCTTCCGCCGCACGGCCGGTCATCCCGATGTAGAAGAAGCTGCCCACGTAATTGACCGGGGCCAGCATCAGGAAGCTGAGCAGAATCAGCGAGACTCCCTCGCCAACGGTGATTGCCTGGGCACCAACCCGCCACCAGACCAGCAGTGCCGCGGTAGCCAGCAGGAGCACCGCGAAGCTCGCGTCGATGACCAGAAGTACCAGCTGGTTTCGGGCCAGCAGCTTCATCACCTGCACGCGTACTTTTTCACTGGCCACGCCGATGCGCTGCCCCATCCACGTGGCACCGCCGTTGAGTTTGAGCATGTTCAGTGAACGCAAGGCGTCGATGAAAGTCGCCGAGAGTATTCCTTGGGCCCGGCGGTATTCACCGGAGGAACCACGGAACAGCTTTTGAAATCCAAGGACAATCGGCGGTACCAGCACGGTGGGAATCAACAGCACTCCGGCGCTGAGCGGGTCAATGAACAGCATTATGGAAATGAGCACCAGCACCGGGGTCGCCACCGCGCAAATAGCTGGGCCGATAAACCCCGTACGGAAACGTACCGACCGGTCTACCGCGTCCATTGCGGCATCGACCAGTTCGCCCTCCCCTAAGCGGCGAACCGCCAGCGGGCCGATGTCCATGTAGTGGCGAACCAAACGGTGGCGTTCCAAAGCGGTGAGCTTGCGGGCCGACCGTGCAATGAGCACCGGGGTCAATAACGTGGCCAGCGCTACCAGTAACAATTCATGGACCGCAGCCAGATACCAGCCGAGGTCCAGTTCCTGTCCTGCCTGGAACAAATCGATGGCGCGGCCAATGAGCACCGTCAGTCCCACGGCGCCAACAGCCGAGAGCAAGCCCAGGCAGACCACCGCTGCGGTGGACGCCGAAAAAATTCCAAAGACCCTACGCACCCCTCCATCCTAGGACGAAAGCCACGCGTCATAGGTTGGCAACCACCGCTCAGAGAGGGGAAACTAGCTAAATGACTACTCCGCCAACGGCCAACCACCCGCATTCTGTCACCTTGCGTTTCCTCGCAGCCCCCACAGATGCCGGAATCACCGGGACCGTGGCCGCCGGAACCGTGCTGGAATGGGTAGACAAGGCCGCCTACGCCGCCGCGGTGGGGTGGTCCGCAAATTACTGTGTGACTGCCTATGTAGGCAACATCCACTTCGCTGACCCGATTCACTCCGGAGATCTGGTGGAGGTGACCGCCTCGGTGGTGTACACCGGGCGCAGCTCCATGCATATTCGCACCGAGGTCTCCTTCTCAGATCCGCGCGAACTGAAACCCGTCACCTCCTCCACCTGCTTGGTGATCTTCGTAGCGGTAGACGAAGAGGGAAAACCCACCCCGGTGCCTTCCTTTACCCCGGGCACCGCACGCGAACTTGAATTACGCGAGCATGCCTTGGCGCGCATTGAAATCCGTGAGCGAATCGTCGCCTCGATGAACAACCAGTCCTACACCGATGCTGGAACTGCCGAACGAGTAGTACTGCGCTTTATGGCTGCGCCCACGGATGTGAACTGGGGCGGCAAGGTGCACGGCGGCATCGTGATGAAATGGATCGATGAGGCAGCAGACTTATGCGCCAGCCGCTATAGCGGACTGGACACCGTTGCGGTCTTCTCCGGCGGGGTGCGCTTCTACCGTCCACTGCATATTGGTGATCTGGTCGAGGTGGAGGCCCGGCT
>DNHA01000078.1:16204-21141 GCA_003486025.1 Micrococcaceae bacterium
CAAGGGCATGCACATTGCGGTTCATGTGCGCTCCGGGGATCCGAAAACAAATCAATTGGAGCTGACTACCTACTGCCTGACGGTGATGGTGGCCCGTGACGAATCCGGTACCGCGGTGCCGGTGAAGGCTTGGGAACCGGTCAGCGAGGAAGATTCCCGGCTCTGGCACCACGCCCGTGAACTGCTTGAAATCCGTGCCAACGCCCCGGGCGGCTACACCCCCACCCACCTGAGCCAAGAACACCCCACCAATAAGGCCACCCGATGAATACCCGCGCTTTTGTCAAGATCTGCGGACTAGCTACCGCCGAGGATGTCACCGTGGCACTAGCCGGTGGCGCCGACGCACTCGGTTTTGTGCTGACCAGCTCGGCCCGGGAGATTACCCCCGCACATGCGGCCACCTTGACCGCATCAGTCCCCCAGTCCGTCGCCACCGTAGCGGTATTTCGCAGCGAAGACACCGCTACCGCGATCATTCGCGCGCGCGAAGCCGGTGTCGGCTGGATCCAGCTGCACGGAACGCGCACCCCCGCGGAGGTGGCCGCGGTACTGGAGGCAGGGTTCAAGGTCATCCGCGCGGTCCGCATGGACGCACCGGCAGAACAATTTGAGCATTGGGGTGAAGACTTTTTGCTGATCGACGCCGCGGTCCCGGGCAGCGGCGAGAGCTGGGACTACGCCAAGGTGCGCACCCTTGCCGCAGACCGCAACTGGTTAGTGGCCGGCGGGCTCAGCGCAGCAAACGTCGCGGCGGCGCTCGCCGAGTCAGGTGCCAGCGGCGCCGATGTTTCCTCCGGGGTGGAGTCCTCGCGCGGGGTGAAAGATCCGGCACTGATCACCGCGTTTTTGAAGGCCGCTCATCAACAGGCCTAAGCCCTAACGGATCAGGGAGAACGGTGCCGGCCTGCGGGCTCCAGGCAACGCACTTGCTTCACGCCATGCGGTGATCCATTCGGGGATCACCCGGTCTTCGGGCATGGTGGTTCCCAGAGCTGCAAGGATTTCCTCGTTCGATACCGGACCTTTTTTGCCGGTCATCCGGGTGGCGATGTATCCGCGGGCATAAATTTCGCCGTTGACTACGATGTGCTGCTCAAAGTAGATGCAACGCTCATCCATGCCCAGCAGCCGGGTCTCCTGGGTGAACTTCACTCCCAGTTTCACCGATTTCCTAAAGGTCATGGTTTCGGCTTGCACCACTGGGGTCCACTTATTCTTTCGAAGTACGTCCCAGGCGCCGGAGCGGAACATCAGATCGAAGCGGCCCAGATCAAAGATCGAGAAGTACATTCCGTTATTGATATGACCGGCGAAGTCGATATCCGTCAGAGTTGCGCGCATCGGCACGGATCCGGAATCGAACATGGAGATTCTGGAAGCCTTCTTGCTTCGGACTAGCATCATCAGGATGCGAAAAATCATGTGCATGCCATCACATTACCGTTCGGTAACTTATTTGGCCATGTTCTATGACGTCTACCGCGACGAACGATGTAGTCCGCAAGACTCATTCATTGGGCACCGCCGGGCAGGTAAAGTCCTGTGCGGACGACAGTTCTCGCCGCTAAGACCCGAAGGAGGAAGAGACATGCTCCGTCTCTCGCAGCTCCTGCACCGCCGCATCCCCTCGTTGCCACCGCCCGATTGGGAACGCGAGCCACCTACCCCGGCGGCACTTCGCCGCGATATCTTCTCGGCGCTGGGCTTCTTAGTTCTTGCCTTGCTGATGCAGGAATTGGTGCTTTCGATGACCGAGGTGGGCAAAAGTGCGGACCGCCCGCTGGCCTTCGCACTGCTCGCGGCCCTGATTTTGCCGCTGATGTTCCGCAGGCGCTGGCCGATCACCATGATGCTCATCGGATCCGCGGCATTTCTGATCGGCGGGTCCACTGCCACCGCCACGGTGGCCATGCAATTCTGTGCTCAATTAGGCTATTTCCTAGGCCTCTACACTGCGGTCGCCTGGGCACGCAACCGCCGCGGGCTGTGGACAGCAATGGGTTTGGTTCTGCTGAGCATGGCAGTGTGGCTGATCATTTCTTTCTTCACCAGCGACCTCTTTGCGGCAAACAACCAGCTGATGGTTGAGAACCCCATGGGCTCCATCCCGGAAAATATGGCCCTGCCGCTCTACTCCTTCGTCATCAATGCACTCTACTTCGGCGGCGCCATCTTCTTAGGGCTCACCAGCTGGTCAAACTCCTACTCCACGTCGGTAGTACTCAGCCAGGCAGCACGCATCGCCGCGCAGGCAGAAGAATTAGCCGCCCGTGCGGTCAACGAGGAACGGCTGCGTATTGCGCGCGAATTACATGACGTGATCGCCCACCACATCGCTTCCGTCGGGGTACAGGCTTCCGCCGCACGATTGGTGCAACCTCGGGACCCAGCGCAGGCCATCGAGTTGATGCGCGGCATCGAATCCTCCGCGCGCAGCGCGGTGGCAGAAACCCGCTCACTGCTCGGCGTGCTGCGCGAACAGCCACTGGATCATTTCGATACCTCCATGTCCTCCAGCCGTGATCCGGAACCCTCCATGGCCCAAATTTCCCAGCTTCTTCAAGACAACGCAGCGCAAGGACTGCAGGTGAGCCTCTCGCGCGATGAACACAGCCACGGATTCTTCGACGCTCTGGCTCCCGGACTCTCGCTGGCCCTGTACCGGATTAGCGGCGAAGCCCTCGCCAATGTGCGCCAGCACTCCACCGCACGAACCGCCACCCTCGCGTTACGCTCGGGAATCGACGGGCAAGGTACCTGGGTAGAAATTGAAGTCACCGATCTGGGCTCCCCACGGCCAGATACCGCGGGCAGTGGTTTTGGCTTACGCGGCATCCGCGAACGCGCTGCACTGCATCACGGCCTCGTAGAAATCGGACCGCGCATCCCACGCGGCTGGCGCACTCGCGCGCGGCTCCGACTGCCAGATACCATCGACAGGATTAAATCATGAGCAAAATTTCGGTGGTGATCTGTGATGATCAACCGTTGATCCGTTCCTCGCTGAAGCTCATCCTGGAAACAGATCCGGGCCTTGAAGTCATCGGCACTGCCAGCAACGGGGCCGAAGCGGTAGCACTGATCACCGAGCTCACCCCAGATGTGGCACTGATGGACATTCAGATGCCGCAGCTGGACGGCATCAAAGCCACCACCCAACTTTCCGGGACCACACACACCAAAATCATCGTGCTCACTACCTTTGACCGCGAAGATTACCTTTTTGATGCACTTGATGCCGGAGCCAGCGGATTCCTGCTGAAAAATGCCGAACCTGAACTGCTGATCACCGCAGTCCACCAAATCCACGCCGGCTACGGATTACTCTCCCCCGAAGTCACTCTCAAACTCATCAAACGCCAGACCGGTACTGGCCTCCCCTCCGGTACCGAACAGTCGCGCCTCACCCCATTGCGCGCGCTAACTGCCCGCGAACTGCAGGTGCTCACCGAGCTGGCCACAGGTAAAAATAACCAGGAAATCTCCGAGGTGCTTTCACTGTCCGAAGCGACGGTGAAAACCCACCTGTCCAATATTTTAGCCAAACTGCACCTGCGCGACCGAGTGCAAGCCGCACTTTACGCCCACCGTGCCGGGCTCATCCAATAGTTTCATCCCACCGGCTCACGTAGACGGACAACGACCTGCCTAAGCTGGAAGTACAGTGACCACACGCCAGAAAGACGGCCCCGCCCATGCTCGAACTCCACCAGATCAGCCGCTCCTTTTCTGGCACGAAGGTGTTAGATGAGGTCAGCTTCGCGGTGCCACGCGGTGCACTGACCGGATTTGTTGGCGCCAATGGGGCCGGGAAAACCACGACCATGCGCATCATCATGGGACTCCTCACCGCGAATTCCGGTCACGTTTCTTTAGACGGTAAGACACTTTCGGCGCCCACCCGGCCAAGCTTTGGCTACATGCCCGAAGAACGCGGACTTTACCCCAAACAACCAATCATCGATCAGCTGATTTATCTGGGTCAATTGCACTCCTTATCTCGGGCTACTGCCCGCGAGCGCGCCATGGACCTGCTCTCCCGCTTCGGATTGAAACACCGCGCCAAGTCAAAACTTGAGTCGCTCTCGCTGGGAAACCAGCAACGTGTCCAGGTGGCCGCCGCGCTACTGCACGAACCCGACGTACTAGTGCTCGATGAACCTTTCAGTGGTTTAGACCCCTTGGCTGTGGACGCGATGAGCTCAATTCTGGCCGATTACGCGGCCCGCGGCGTCCCGGTGCTTTTCTCTTCACATCAACTAGATCTGTTGGACACCTTGGTTGATCATTTGGTGATTATCCAAGATGGCAAGATCCGCGCCAACGCCTCGGCCGAAGAACTTCGAGCAGCCCACACCTCCCGTTACCAACTTTCTCTAGGCGCAGATGCCGGCTGGCTGCGTACCGAACCCGGAGTTGAAGTGATCGACTTGTCAGGCTCCAACGCCCTGGTCAGCTTCGCCACCGTTGCCGACTCCCAACGAGTACTCACCCACGCGCTGTCCCGCGGCAACGTCACCGAATTTGCCGTGCACCGTCCTGCACTGGCAGATATCTACCGGGAGATCATCGCATGAGCACCCAAATTACTCACCCCTGGCTGATCGTCACCCTGCGCGAGGTGGAAACCAAACTCCGCGACAAGGCCTTCATCATTTCCACCCTGGTCACGCTGTTGCTGATCATCGGTTCAATTGCAGTGACCGGATTCCTGGCCACACGCACCACGCACTTTTCGGTGGCCGCCACCGACCAGGCCAGTCTCACCGTGCTCAAGCAAGCAGCTTCCGACGCCGGAGAACAGTTGAAAATCAACGTCGAACCGCTGCCCTCCGGTGATGCCACCGCGCACTTGGCAGCTGGCCAGCTTGATGCCACGCTGAGCCAGAGTTCCGCAAATAAATTCATGCTCACCGGATCCGATGAAGTCCCGG
>DNHA01000350.1 GCA_003486025.1 Micrococcaceae bacterium
CCAGTGCGATCCGTTGCCCGCAGGCGAACCGGTGATCAGCACATCCCCGGGCTGCAGTACTGCAACCGAGGATGCGTAGGCGATCAGGCTCGGGATGTCGAAGAGCAGGTCATCGGCCAGGGCATCTTGCATCAGCGTGCCATTGAGGCTCAACTGGATTCGCAGCTTTGCCGGGTCCGGCACATACCGCTTCGGCACCACATAGGGGCCAGTGGGGAAGAATGTCGGCTGGTTCTTCGACCGGAACCAGTCGGTACCCATCATCGCGATGTCGGTGCGCGGCACGAGAGCGCGCGAGGTGACATCGTTGACGATGGTGTACCCGGCGACGTAATCCATGGCATCTGCTGCCGCAACCCGGTGTGCCTTGCGCCCAATGACCTCACNNGAGGTGTGCCCTACGGCCAATGACCACACCTAGCTCCAGCTCCCAGTCGACGATGCCGCCGACATCGGGCAACTGCACGTCGTCATAGGCGCCGCAGACAGCCGAGGGTATCCCGGTCCAGACATATGGATCACCCGTACGGCCGCGTTCATCGATTTCGGCCGCGGCGTCGGCCGCCAATTGATTCTCGTCGGCACCTTCTTTCCCCAGCTTGTGGGCAACGCTCATCTGGATGACGTGCTCACGGTAGTTCGCCCCGGCGGCGATGATGGTGCCCACCGGCTGCACCGGTGGGTGCACCTTCAGGGTCTTGAGCGCACGGGCGCCGGCGGCGGCCGGGTCAAGCTGCTCGAGCGCATCCAGGTGGGAATCCCACTGGGCGAAAAGATCCCCGATCCGGGTGATGCCCGGCAGCACGCTGCGCAGGTCCACGACCCGGTCCCCAAAGACGGCCCCGGGAAATTGCTCCGTGCCATCTTCGAAGGTGCCCAGCTTAAATCCGCTGATGCGAGTTTCCCTCATGAGTCCTCCATGTTCCATGATGTTCTTGCCTATACCGGTGGCGGGACGAAAAGACCCTTGTCCTTGTCGTTGAACATTTCCTTGGCAATGAATTCATACATGTCCCCGCCGGTGCCCCACTGGTCCGAGGTCATCGGATCAGAAGTGTCGTAAATGCTCGGGTGCCAGGTGTCCTCATCGATCGAATCAAGTTCGGTGGTGAATTCCATGGTGTTGCCGTTGGGATCATGGAAGTAGGTGAAGGTGTTGTCCCCTGCGCTGTGCCGTCCCGGGCCCCAGATCTTCTTGAATCCCAGAGCGCAGCAGCTTGCCGCTGCCGCGCATGTACTCGTCGATCCCGCGCAGTTCGAAGGACGCGTGCTGCAGCGAGGCGTGCGGGCCGCGGGCAATGGCAATGGAGTGGTGCTGCGAGTTGCATCGCAAGAAGTAGAACAGATCCCCCATGTGCGGGTGGTTCAGCGTGTCCGAGAGCCGGAAGCCCAAGTGCTGCTCATACCAAGCGAGCATCTTCTCCGGTTCCGGCGAGTTGAGCACCACGTGGGATAGGCGAACCGGGATGGCTTCGCGTTCCTCGATCTTGCGGTGCTTGCGCACCTCGACATCCGAGGAGACCTCGATGGTTCGTCCTTCCAGGTCGAAGAAGCGGAAGCCGTATCCCCCGCCAAGCGTTTTGAGGTCATCTGGTTCGCCAATGAGCTTGACCCCTTTGGCAATGAGGTCAGAGGCAAGCTGGTCCACCGCGGCATTGTCCGCAGCGCCAAACGCGACCATGTCAAGGCGCTTTTCTTCGGCCTCGCGCACACGGACCGAGTACTGTTCCGGCGAGCCCTCGGCGGCAAAGTACGTGACTCCGCCGTCGTCCTGCATCTCGGTCAATCCCCAGTGGTTCTTGTAGAAGTCAACCTGTTTTTTGTAATCTGGCACCGCGATATCGAAGTGGCGCAGGTGTGTGATTGGGCTGAAGGCCATGATGCTCTCCTGTAATTCTTGCCGCCTGGGCGGAAGGTGTGTCTTGAGAATTTTTTTGGGCTAGAGGTTCGCCGGCACGTCGTGGCCGACCTCCGGGATGCTGGCAGCGATGCGTTCGAGTGCTTCGGGGGTATCTCCGAGGCCCAGGATGTAGCGGTCCGGACGGACCACCACGACCTTGGCGCCGGCGGCCTCAAGAATCCGGCCGTCCTTGGCAGAATCGAACAAGACGACAACAAAATCGTTGTCCTCGAGCTGGCTGCGCAGCACAGCCGGCACGGCGGAGTAGATCTCTGGGGTTGTTGCCACCAGGAAGCGGGAACCGACGATGTCATCCAGGCGCACCCCGTCGGCGAGGATCGGCTGCGTGGCCAGATGCCCGGCGCGGCTGTCGATTTCCCCCTCGTGCAGACCCGGTCCCAGCGGGGGTGCGACGGGCGCCGAAGCCGCGGGATTTGCGCGGATGAAAGCATCGCGCTGCTTGGCGACCTCGGCATCGGTGGTCTGAATGAAGCCCGCGGCATTGGCAGCCTGCTCCACCCAGAACCGTGCGTGCGGCAAGCGTTCTGACTCGTAGGTGTCAAGCAGGCTGTCATCGGCAGCGCCGCGCTTGACCGCGTCCAGCTTCCAGACCAGATTGGCGACGTCGCGCATTCCGGCGCACAGGCCCTGCCCGAAGAGCGGCGGAGCCTGGTGGGCTGCGTCGCCGGCCAGGAAAATGTTTCCGGCACGCCACCGCTGGGAAATGCGTCCGCGGAATGTGTAGGTCGCCAGCCGGTCTGCGGTGAATTTGCCTGCCGGCAGCACGCCGCGGCTGAGGCGCTCGAGGCCCGCCGGGGTAGTAATTTCCTCGGGGTCGTCCCCCGGCATGAGCATGAACTCCATGCGCACACGTTTGCCGGGGAGCCGTATCCACAGAGCAGGGCGGGTATGGTGGCCCAAGAAGATCATGTCCGAGGACAATCCGGGGCTGTCTTCAAGGATCCCATCGGCGACCAGCCACTGCGCATCCTCGCCGATTTTTTCGGTTTCGATGTTCAGCGCTTTGCGGCTCTGCGAGCGGGCTCCATCAGCTGCGATAGCCCAACGGGCCCGGATCAAGGATTCTTCGCCATCCGCGTTCTGCACCGCAACTTCGACGCCTTCGCCAACATTGCGCACTGAAAGCACCGTCATGCCGCGGCGCAGCTCAACGCCTGGCAGTTCCTCCACGACCTCATGCAACAGGCATTCAATCTCAGGCTGGTGGAAGGTCAGATCGTCGTGCCATCCCTGCGCCCCGAGCTGGCCGGTTGGCACGGAAATCAGGACTTCGCCCGCCTCGTTCTCGATATGCATCGAGGCCATCGGCAGTGTGGCCTTGGCGAAGCGCTCTGCCACGCCCAAGGCTTGAAGAGTACGGAAGATCTCCCCATCAAAGTGCACGGCGCGTGCCGTCGGCCACGCCTGAATCTCGCGCTCTACTCCGACGGCACTAAGGCCGGCGCGGCCCAGCAAGGCCAGGGCAGTAACGCCCACCGGTCCACCGCCAACCACCACCACGTCAACTTCAACGATCTTTGCCATCCCGCTCCTTCAAGTTCAGTACGTATCGTTTCGAATAAATGTAACACCGGTCACGACCGCACACAAGTGGCTAGGCCGGCAGGACGCCACGAAGGCTCCTATCTAGGCCTTCCATACCGTTTTGAGGTTGCAGAATTCGCGAATACCTTCGGCGGCCAGCTCGCGGCCAAAGCCCGAGCGCTTGATCCCACCGAATCGCAGCTCTTGATCTGAGACCGTCATCCCGTTGATGAACACCGCTCCTGCCTCGAGTCGCTCCAGGAACCACTGCTCTTCGGCGGCATCATTGGTCCACAGCGCACTGGAGAGGCCAAAGGCGGTCTGGTTGGCAACCTG
>DNHA01000357.1:0-12035 GCA_003486025.1 Micrococcaceae bacterium
TAGGTCTGTCTCCGGTCTTAGACGTGGTCAGGGATTACCGGTGGGGCCGCGTGGAGGAGACCATGGGTGAGGACCCGCACTTGGTCGCCGAGTTGGGAACTGCCTATGTGCGGGGGCTGCAGTCCGGCGGTGTCCACGCAACGTTGAAACATTTTGCCGGATACGCAGCATCTAAAGCCGGACGTAATCACGCCCCGGTTTCCATGGGAGTGCGTGAACAAGAAGACGTTGTCTTTCCACCCTTCGAACGAGCCATCCGAGAAGGAAAAGTTCATTCGGTGATGAATTCCTACTCAGACCTTGATGGTGAAGCGCCGGCGGCGAGTCCACGCTTATTGACGCAGATCCTGCGCGAACGGTGGGGTTTTGAAGGTACTGTCGTTTCCGATTACTGGTCGGTCAGCTTCTTGCAGGGAATGCATCAGGTTGCCGAAACCTTGAATGATGCCGGAATTATTTCACTTTCTGCCGGGATGGATGTGGAACTTCCCGAAACCAATGCCTTCCGGAGTTTGGGCCGTGCAATTGCCGAAGGAAAACTCGATCCAGGCATCCTTGACGGAGCGGTACGTCGAGTGCTCACGCAGAAAGCGCAGCTTGGGCTCTTGGACTCCGAATGGTCCCCCGAAGGACAGTGGGCTGGGTCCGACGTAGATTTGGACTCATCTGAGAACCGGGCTCACGCACGGAAAATGGCCGAAGAGTCCATCGTGCTGTTGAAAAACGAGGGACTTCTTCCCTTGAAAAATCACGCATCGGTAGCCGTCATTGGACCATCGGCCAGCCAACCGCGAACTCATCTAGGCTGTTATTCCTTTACGAATCACGTGCATTCACGGTATGCCGCAGACGATGATCATGGAATTACGATGCAATCTATCCTCGAAGCGCTCCGCAGCGAACCGAGCCTCAGCGAAAGTTGCTTCACCTATGAGCGTGGCGTTGATTTTACACATCCAGATGTTAGCGGCATCGACGCCGCAGTAGAAGCAGCCCGTGCTGCAGATATTGCGCTAGTGACCGTGGGAGATCTGGCTGGACTCTTTGGCCGGGGAACTTCCGGCGAAGGTTGCGACGTGGTGGACTTAGCTCTCCCCGGCAAACAAGTCGAGCTAGTCGAAGCGGTACTTGCCACCGGAACACCGACGGTACTGGTGATGGTAACTGGCCGCCCCTATTCCTTAGGGCAGTTCGAGTCTCGGGTGAAGGCTATCGTGCAGGCATTCATGCCGGGTGTTGAAGGTGGACCGGCTCTCGCATCGGTACTCAGCGGCGCTGTTAACCCGTCGGGGAAACTGCCGGTGCAGATACCGGACCACCTCGGTGGCCAGCCTGGAACATATCTCACCGGACAGCTCGGCTGGAATAACGACGGCGTATCAAACCTTGATCCGCGGCCGCTCTACCCATTTGGGTATGGAAGTTCATACACGAACTTTGAGCTCAGAGACCTGGAATTATCAACCACCGAGATTTCCTCGGATGCAGCGGTACTCATTAGCGCAAAGGTCTGCAACATTGGTGATCGAGAGGGTGCTGAAGTTGTGCAGCTTTATCTTGATGACAAGGTGTCACAAGTAGTGCGCCCACGGCTCTGGCTCGCAGGCTTCGCCAAGGTCCGGTTGGCTGCCGGGGAATCGAAGCGGGTGGAATTTGAACTACATGCCGACCGTACTTCTTTCACCGGAGTTTCCGGGCAGCGTGTGGTGGAACCAGGAGTATTCGGCGTGCGCGTGGGGTCCAGCAGTGAGGACCTGCCGCTGGCAGCAGAATTCCGAATTATCGGGTCATTGCGCGTGGTCCCCGAGGGCCGCGTGATGGATACCCCGGTCACGGTTAAATAAAAGTACTTCCGCTGTGACCACCCAAATATGAAGGCCACGTCCTGCCCAACGTCTCGGCATTGGGCAGGACGTGGCCTCGCTAGTTGAGTTTTACTCGTACGTCAGTCCGAAACCAAATGGGTAGAGTTCCCCGTCGGTAGTTTCTGCGTAACCAGGTAGATCACTGAATTGCTCGGTGATGGCCTCAGCGGTTCCCGCCAAGGCAAATGGCATGCGGCCCTGTGGGGCAACCTTGCCGGAGAGCACATCCATCAGCGCGGTATCGGACATACCGAAACCGGCCACGATAGCTCCCGCATCAAGGAATCCGCTGGCCTCATCCATCACGAACGGCTGGCGGAAGTACACGTGCATAACAACCTTGCTCGGGTCATCAACTTCGCTCATCACCTTTTTGATGGTGTCTAGCGACGGGCTGATTTCCCAAGACTCAGATTCGGCCATGCCGGTGAAGTCCAGAACGCTGGATTCCCAGGGCAGTGACCCGCCGAAGCGCAGCCCGTCATCCGTACATGTTTCCGTATTCTGGGTGACGCAAGCATCGGCTGCGCCGAACGGGCTCTTGCCATCCAGACCGGCCACACCATCCATGACAATCGGGCTGATGTGCTCCGGGTTCATTCCGGATTCCGGATCATTGGACTTGTAAGAGCTCGTGTTCTTGTTGTTCACGGTCACCGAAATCAGCGCATAGTCGCTGTCCTTGGCGCTCGGGCGCTCGGATGGATCTTCGGTATTGCCGTTGGTGACATCATGGCCGTAGCTAGCCACGGTTTCCTCGGTGAAGTCGCCCAGGATGTAAACATCCGAATTTTCCTTCAAGGGCAGGACCTTCCCACCGTCCGCGGTTCCCTTGTTCTGAAGCAATACGGCAGATTTGCGCTGTAGGTCTAGGCCTACCTCCCGGTTCGCGTCGCTGCCCACGATGTCGCCAGCGTCTTCAACGTCCACATATGGGTTCTCGAACAGGCCCATCTGGAACATCGGGGTGGTCAGACGGGTTGCCGCAAGATCAATTCTTTCCTCGGTGAGCAGCCCGGAATCCACCAGATCGGTGATGGTTTTAACGTCATGGAATCCGGACAGAGTGTCGGTTCCGCCGTTGATGGCTGTGGCTACGCGCTCCGGAACACTCTTGTCCTCCAAGCCCCAAGCGCGGTCGTTGATGATACCGGTATCCGAGTTGACGTACCCAGCAAAGCCCAACTCGTCACGCAACAGGTCGTTGACGATCTGGTTGGAGAAGGCCATACCCGTGGAATCGTAGTCAACACCGTTGTAGGTGACCTCTACGGGAGCACCGTAGTAAGGCATGATCGAGGAGACCCCGGCGTTGATGGCCGCTTCGAACGGCTTCAGGTGATAACCGAAACCGTCACCCGGGTAAACCTGGGTCTTGCCGAAGGAATAGTGCGCATCCAAGCCCAGCTCCTGCGGTCCGCCACCAGGGAAGTGCTTCATGGTCAGCGCCACGTCAGACGCAGGGCTCAGTGAAACCCCGTTCTTATCCAAGGGACCCTGCAGCCCTTCGACCAGTGAGGTCATGATATTTGAGTTGAGGTCTGCATCCTCGGTGAAGGTTTCATGGGCACGGTACCAGCGTGGTTCGGTGGAAAGATCTGCCATGTAGCCGTACATTCCACGCAGTCCAATGGACGACCACTCGTCACCCATGACGCCGGTGAAGTCATCAATGATCGACATGTCTCCGGTGGTCGGAGTTTCTCCGGTGCGCACTGCTTCCTCACCTAGCGCGGCGGCNNGGGCCGCCAATCCTGCCTCCTTCGGGAATGCAGTGAAGGCTCCGGCTGACTCGTTAATGCCTGCACGGGCATTCGGGTCGATGTGGTTGCGCGCATTGGACTTGTACAACATCGGGATGCCGAGGCGAGTTCCCTCGCCGAGCTCCTGGACCGTATTCATGTATTCGGCGGCTTCCTGCGGGGTCAGCGAGGTGCTGGCCTGGAAGCCACCACTGGCGCTGCCGCAGGTGGCTTTGTCTTCGCTGGTGACCGTATTGCGGAAGACGAAGCGGTGCATCTTCTGATTGTTGATGTAGTCGGTGGCATTTGGATCCAGGGTTCCGCGGGTCTGGGTGTCAGCATCGCAAGCTGCGTTGAGTGTATCGATCAGCATCAGACCGGATTTCTCGTCCAAGGTCATCTGTGAAACCAGGTCTGCGGCTCGGTCCTCCGCAGGCTTGCGCCAGTCCTCATAGGTATCGAGCTTGCCGTTGTCGTTCAGGTCTTTGAAGGTGCGCCCCTTGTGCTTGATGGTGTCCTTGACACGTGCTTCAAGCTTTGGTGGCCTGCCGTGGTTTCCTTCGTTGGAAACACTTGGCGCGTTGTGCGCTGCGGGTGCTTGGTGCGGAGCCTGCGCGGCACTCGCGGCTGGTAAGGCTAAGAACATGCTCAGTGGTATTGCTACTGCAAGAGCCAGGCGGCCACGCCGGGAGCGTGATAAAATCTTTGAAGTCATTTTGAACTTTCGGTGATGATTTGGTTGTCCTCGGAACCTTGTTAACGTCATTGAGAACTCGTCCACGACCAGTCTTGCGTGACGCACCTCACCAAATGAAGTGGTTGCCATTAGTTGCCCTGAATACAGTTCAAAAGCGCTGATGAAAAGCTGATTCATGCCGAATTCAGGTCAAGAGAATCCTAAGAAACCTTCGGTTTCCCGTGGTTAAACGCCTGTGGTGGCGAACCCCCAAAGGGTTCGCCACCACAGGTATGGGTGGGGCAGTGTTACTGGCCCAGAAGTCCCAGCATTTCCGGAAGCCACATGGATAACTGCGGAATGAAGGTGACTACGAACAACATCGCCATCAGCGCGATGAAGAATGGAACCAGCGCCTTGATGACTGGCTCCGCTCGCAGTCCGGCTACACGAGCGCCGACAAAGAGCACGTTGCCCACTGGCGGAGTAATGGTACCCAAGCAGAGGTTGAAGGTCACCATGATGCCGAAGTGGATTGGATCCACTCCAAATTCGGTCACAATCGGCAGGAAGATCGGAACAAAGATCAAAATGGCAGGTGTTGGATCCATGAAGGTACCGACGATGAGCAGAATGACCATGATCAAAATCAGGATGATCGTTGGTGAATCGGTCAAGCCCAGCAAGCCAGACGAGATGGCAGCAGGAATACCCGAGAATGCCATAACCCAGGCCATGATGGTCGAAACCCCAACCAGCAGCATCACAATCGCGGTAGTCTGCGTGGCATCGATCAAGATGCGCGGCAGATCAGAGATCTTGATCGCACGGTAAAGGAAACTGAGTATCAGGCAGTACACCACGGCGATTGCCGCTGACTCGGTGGGAGTGAAAACACCGGCGAGAATACCGCCAATGACGATCACGATCATCAGAATAGATGGGACAGCGCGCCACAAGGTAAGCAGTGCCGCCGGAAGTGTCACCTTTTCGTGCTGCTTGAGGTCTGTGCGCTTTCGAACACAAAGCCAAACAATAAGCATGCAGGCCAGCGCCCATAAAATTCCGGGGATGTAGCCAGCCACAAAGAGTGTAGCGATCGAGGTGCTGGAAACCAGAGAGTATACGATCAGCGTGTTTGACGGCGGAATCAGCATGCCAGAGGGGGCCGAAGCGATATTTACTGCAGCGGAGAAGTTTCGGTTGTAACCTTCCTCGCGCTGACGTGGGCCAATCACTCCGCCAACCGCAGCTGCCGAGGCAACTGCGGCACCAGAAACGGAACCGAAGAGCGCGTTAGCGACCACGTTCGTTTGCGCCAGCGAGCCTGGCATGCGGCCTACGAGGACCTTTGCGGCGTCGATGAGGCGGGCGGCGATGCCACCGTTGTTCATTAATACGCCGGCAAGGATGAAGAACGGAATTGCGAGCAAGGTAAATGAGTTAATGCCGGTGAACATACGTTGTGCGGCGACGAAGGAGGCCTTCTCCAAGCCGATCACGGCTGCGACTGCGGCGAAAGCCGAGAAGCCGACGGCAATCGCGATGGGCACGCGGCAGAGCAGGAGCGCGGCGATGCCAACGATCAGAATAATTCCAGCAACTAATGCAGCATCCATGATTAGATCGCCTCTCGAATTTCATCGTCGTCTTCGGTTGGCAGACCACGGCCTGCCAACGCCTCAACGAGGTGGTAGACAGAGTAGAACGCGGTCACGAGCCCGGAAATTGGCAGCGCCAAATACATGGCACCAATATTTAGCGGAAGTCCTGAAATTTTCTGCGTCCAGGTCAGATCCACACCGCGAAGCCCGCCCCAGATAAGCACGAAGACCGCAAAGAGCAGAACAATGACATTGACTACTACTTCCAGAGTGCGAGTTCCATCGATTTTCAGGGCGCGGACCAGGAAGTCCACGGCGATATGGCTACGATCCGAGAACACATAAGCAGATCCGAACAGGGCCAACCAGACAAACAGGTACTGCGCCATCGAAGTGGTCCACGTCGCAGGCTCATGAATTACTTGGCGGCTAAATACCTGCCAGCAAACTACCAGGACCAGGACCGCGAAAAGCACGATGCACAACCATTTAAGCGCTACATCCAGGACGTTTTTTATCGCATTCACTTGGCGGCCTCCTGAATGTTGTCGTACAGCTTGTGAGCATCGTCGGTGGTGAGCGCGTTATCGACTACCGGCTTCAGCGCTCTGGTGAAGGCGGCGGTATCAACTTCGTTAAACTTGCTGCCGGACTTTTTTGCGGACGCTATAGCAGCATCATTTTGCGTGTTCCAGAGTTCGACGTGCTCGGTGACTGTCTGCTGCCATTCTTCGTCGAAGATCTTGCGATCTTCGGGATTCATGGATTTGATCAGATCCGAATTGATCAACATGTAGTCCAAGCCCACCAAGTGGCGGGTGAGTGCTACATGTTTGGCAACTTCGTTGTGTTTTTGCGATACGTAGGAAACTTCGTTGTTTTCCGCGCCGTCCAGAACCCCGGACTGCAACGCGGTGTAGACCTCGCCGTAGGACATCGGGGTGGCCGAGCCTCCCATGGCATTGATCATCGCGATGTGGATATCTGATTCCTGCACACGGATTTTCATTCCACGCAGATCTTCAGGCTCTGTGACCGGCCCGGCCACAGTGTAGATGTTTCGGTCTCCCTGAGTGAGGCCACCTACGACCGTGAGGTTTTTGGACTCTTCGAGAGAGGAGAAAAGTTCACCGACGATATTGTCGTCGCCCACAACTTTCATCTGATGGTCAATGCTTTTGAAGACCGTAGGCAAGTTAAGAGTTGCGAAATCAGGGTTTAAGTTCTCTAACTGGGTTCCGGAGGCTACAGCCATGTCAACGGATCCATCTGAGACCAGCTGGATGACTTCCTGCTGGGCACCGAGTGTTTCATTGGGGTAGACCTTGATGTCCCAGCGGCCACCGGTGCGTTCCTTCACGCGCTCGCCAAAGGAAGTTAGAGCAATATATGAAGGGTGGGATTCGGCCTGGTTCAGGGACAGGACGAGGGTCTTGCCCTCCTCAGCGGTGCCCGAGACTCCAGAGCTACATGCGCTTAATGCTAATAGCGCGGTGGAAGCCACGGCTATGGCACGCAAGATACGACGCTTAATCACAGGATGCTACTTTCCGGCCGGGTCATCTACGTATCGCATGACCAAGTTGGAGGATCAAGACGTTGCGGAGCACCGGCCACTTCGACGGTTGTTACGATGATGAACGCCATAGTGTGATCTGTGCCAATTGTTGCCATTAGTTGCACGCCACTTCCATCGACGGGTCTCACCCGTCAAGATAAAGAGGTGCAACCTGAATCTGACAAATCTCGCCAGCCTACGATCTACGATGTGGCACGCGTTGCGGGAGTTTCCACCTCCACGGTATCGCGTGCATTTGCGCGTCCTGGGAGAGTTAGCTACGCCACCGCGGAGAAAATCCGCGCGGTTGCACAAGAACTTGGTTACCGTGCGGTGAGCGTACGGCGCCCCATGGCGCAGGGGCGAAACCGCCGAGGAACGATTGCTCTAGTGGTGGCCGATATCTCAAACCCCGCATACTTCGAAATGATCCGTGGTGCCGAAGAGGAAGCCGCGGCCAGTGGGTACACAATGTTGCTGGCACACACCAGAGAGTCGGGGGTTATCGAACGCCAGGCACTGGAACGGTCGATGGATATTGTGGATGGAATTGTGCTTTCCAGCTCACGCATGTCGGACGCTGCGATTCGAGATATGGCCAAACAGAAACCTACGGTGGTGATGAATCGCGGTGTCAAAGGTGTAGCCAGTGTCGTCACGGACAATGCGCGCGGAGTGCACGAAGTAGTAAAACACCTTGCCTCCCTGGGGCATCGAGAGATTTCCTACCTTGCCGGGCCAGAAGCGTCTTGGGCCGATTCGAGCCGTTGGCAGGCGGCCAAACGGGCCGCCGTGGAGTACTCACTGCGTATCAGCAAAGTCCAGTCCGAATTTCCGACCATGGACGGCGGGGCACGAACGGCTGAACAAATTGCAACCGGACGTTCCAGCGCAATCTTGGCGTATAACGACCAGTTAGCCTTGGGGCTGATGCGCAAGCTGAAGGCCACCGGATATCGGGTCCCCACGGATTTCTCCGTAGTGGGGTTTGATAACTCCTCAGGAGCGGCCTTGATTGAACCAGGTTTGTCTACCGTGGCGGCGCCTTTGCACGCTTTGGGAGCGACCGCCGTGCGTAACCTGCTGGCAATATCCAACGGTGCGGTATCCACCCGAGGTGAAGCGGTAGTCTTGCCGACACGGCTAGTATTGCGGGCTTCCACTGCCCCTTATGGGCAACGCGAATCGCGGTAGTGATGCAACACATGGCAACTTGTTGCCATCTGCCACCTTTACTGCGGAACATCGAGGTATGCCTTCTTCCATTGCGAACCATCCGGACCGACTTTTTCCCGCTGATCGGGCTGTCCGCGAGATCGCCCGCAGCCTACATGCCAAGGTAGAGAACCTGCCGATCATCTCGCCACACGGGCACGTTGATGCTGCGATGATCGCCAACGATGCATCATTCCCGGATCCCACCGCGTTGTTGCTGAGCCCGGATCATTACGTTACGCGCATGCTTCACGCTCACGGCGTGGACCTCGCACAACTGCGCGTAGGTGGTAGTCAGGGGGCGAGCCCACTGGAAGCTTGGAAAATCTTTGCCAAGAATTGGCACCTCTATGAGGGCACTGCTTCGGGCTACTGGCTGCGTCAAGAATTTACTGAAGTTTTTGGGCTTGACGATCTGCATATCGACGAAGAACACGGTGAGTCGACCTACCGCGCTATCGAGGCAAAAATTGCGGAACCTTCATTTCGTCCGCGCGCCTTGATGGAACAGTTTAATATCGAGGTTTTGGCTACCACGGATGATCCGTTGGACTCCTTGGAAGCCCATGATCGGCTCGCCGCGGNNTGCTCCACGGGTACTACCTACTTTCCGTCCTGATGCCTACATCAAATTCTGGGGTGCGGACTTTGCCCAACGCGCAGACAAGTTGATTCAAACGGCCGGTGATGGCCAAGCCGGCTACGATGGCTATTTGGCCGCCATGGCCAACCGCCGCGCCTACTTTGTAGAGCATGGAGCGGTATCTTCAGATCATGGAGCCCAGACCCCCGCGACTCTGAAGCTTACTCGCGACGAAGCGGCGGAGCTTTTCACCAAAGGACTTGCCGGTACCGCGAGCTATGCTGAGGCGCTGGCCTTCGAAGCACACATGATGTATCAGCAGGCGGCGATGGCCGTCGACGATGGGCTGGTCATGACCATGCACCCTGGGGTACACCGTAATACCCACCCGCACACCTTGGAAACCTTTGGACCGGACACCGGGCACGACATTCCGTTCGCCGTGGACTACGCCGGTGGGCTGGCCCCGATGCTCGCGGATTTCGGAACGGCCCCCGGATTCCATTTCATTCCCTTCACCATCGATGAGACGGTGTTCTCCCGTGAGATCGCTCCGCTGGCTGGCTTCTACCCATCGGTATTCATCGGTGCGCCATGGTGGTTCCTCGACGCCCCGGACGCGATGATGCGCTTCCGCTCGGCGGTCACCGAAACCGCGGGCTTCTCCCGTTCTTCGGGTTTCATCGATGACACCCGCGCGTTTTGCTCAATCCCGGCACGCCATGATGCGTCACGTCGTGTCGAAGCCTCCTTCCTGGCACGGCTCGTCGCGGAACACCGCGTCACCGAGGAGCGCGCGCACCAGATCATCGTAGATCTTGTCGACGGTGCACCACGACGGGCGTTCAAACTATGAGCACGCAAGAAAACAACCCACAAATGCTTAACCGTTCAGCTCAGAGCGGTTCGCCCGCAGAAGTTCGGATGGTGCATATCGGTCTCGGCGCTTTCCACCGTGCGCACCAGGCCTGGTACACCGCACATTCGGGCGACGGCTGGGGGATTGCGGCGTTTACCGGCCGCAGCGCGACTGCTGCTACTGAACTCGCGGCTCAGGATGGTCTGTATACGCTGATCGAAAGAGGCGCCGATGGCGACTCTTTTGAAGTAGTCGATTCAATTGTCCAAGCCCACGATGGGGCTGACCTGAATACGCTGAGTACCTTGCTGGCGAATCCGAATACGGCCATCGTGACGTTGACCATCACCGAAGCCGGATACAAGATGACCTCGGGAGCAATCGAGCCGACACTGGATCTTTCCGACCCTGTGGTGGGCGAAGATCTGACGGTACTGCGCGAACACTATGAGTCTGGAATCTTTGCCCGGTCAAGCGACGACTTTGACTCTTTGATCCTTGAAACCGCTGGAGCCAGACTATTGGTTGGCTTGGCATCGCGCCGGGCCGGAGACGGATGGCCGCTAGCCATAGTTTCCTGTGACAACCTGCCGGGGAATGGCGCGATCGCCAAGGCGTCAATTCTAGGATTTGCCAAAGAAATTGACCCGTCGCTGACCAGCTGGATCGAGTCGAATGTTTCCTTCGTAGATACCTCAATTGACCGCATTACTCCGCGCACTACCGAGGCAGACCGCGCAGCAGTCGCAGACGAAACGGGTTTCCAAGATGCGTCGCCGGTAGTTACCGAACCATTCAGGCCCTGGGTGCTGCAAGGAGATTTCCCGGCTGGACGTCCCGCCTGGGAAAAAGCGGGGGCACTGTTTGTCGAGGATCTAGAACCCTTTGAACGGCGCAAACTGTGGTTGCTCAACGGAGCGCACACGCTGATGGCATATGCAGGTCAGCTTCGTGGACACCAGACCGTTGCCCAAGCTCTGGCAGACCCGCAAATCAACCGGTGGGTGATGCAATTCTGGGATGCTGCGGCAAACCATTTGAATGAGCCTGTTCTGGACGTGCCGGCCTACCGTGAAGCACTACGCGAGCGATTCTCAAATCCACGAATCGCTCATTACCTCGCGCAAATTGGCATGGACGGGTCGTTAAAACTGGCGGCGCGTGCAATTCCGGTTTATCGGGCCGAGCAGGCCGCTGGACGAGATGGTGCAGCAGCTTTGCTTCCCATCGCCGCGTGGTGTGATCAGCTGACCGCACAGGCCAGAGCCAATGCCGCGGTGCAGGATGCCCAGTCTGCGGCACTGAACTCAGTGTTGGAAGATACCTCTGATTCGCGGGAACAGACCATCGCTTTGCTCAACGTACTTGATTCTCAGCTTGCCACCGAGGCTCAGGCAGTGGACGGAGTGCACGAGCTGCGTAACGGATTTACCAACTAATTTTCTTCATCTCTCACGTGCGCATCGAAGCCCACGTATTTCGAAAGGATTGCCATGAAAATCATCAAGGCAGAAGTCTTCGTGACCAGCCCGTCACGAAACTTTGTGACCCTGAAGGTCACCACCGAATCAGGTCTGGTCGGTATCGGTGACGCAACCGTAAACGGCCGCGAACTTGCAGTTGCGTCCTACCTGAAGGATCACGTAGCGCAGCTGCTGATCGGCAAGGACGCACACCGAATCGAGGACACCTGGCAGTTCCTCTACCGTTCCTCGTACTGGCGTCGTGGGCCAATCACCATGGCGGCCATCGCCGCGGTGGATATGGCCCTGTGGGATATCAAGGGTAAGGCCGCGAACATGCCGGTCTACCAACTGCTCGGTGGAGCTTCACGCAACGGCCTTCGTGCCTACGGGCACGCTTCGGGCACCGACATGCCACAGCTTTTCGATTCAATCCGCGAACACCTGGAACTGGGCTACAAGTCCATCCG
>DNHA01000357.1:12062-12309 GCA_003486025.1 Micrococcaceae bacterium
CAGGCCTCGGGCGAACGCTATGACTACGAGCCTGCCGGTCGTGGCGCATTCCCACAGGAAGAAGACTGGGATACCCGCGCCTACCTGCGCCACCTGCCAACTGTATTTGAAGCGGTGCGCAACGAATTCGGTCCCGAGATCCCATTGCTGCATGACGGCCACCACCGCATGACGCCTATCCAGGCGGCCAAGCTGGGCAAATCGCTGGAGCCATACGACCTATTCTGGCTGGAAGACTGCACCCCGG
>DNHA01000357.1:12408-12584 GCA_003486025.1 Micrococcaceae bacterium
TACGTGCGTGCTGCTTCCACCCACTTCGGTGGCATCTCGCCGCTGAAGAAAGTTATGGATTACGCCGCCCAGTACCAGGTGAAGTCCGGCTTCCATGGCCCTACCGACATCTCGCCTGTAGGCTTCGCCGCTCAGCTGCACGTGGGTCTTGCCATCCACAACTACGGCATCCAGGA
>DNHA01000256.1 GCA_003486025.1 Micrococcaceae bacterium
ACGAAGGTGGGCGAGATGATTCCCTCGCGGACGTTCAGGCCCAAACCGAGCGACTGGGTCAAGGTGGTCTTGCCGGCCCCCAGCGCTCCGGTGAGGATCACTAAGTCCCCTGCACTCAGCTGCTTGCCCAAGGCTTCACCCAGAGATTCAGTGACCGTGAGGTCTGCCAGCTGGCAGGAGAATTCCTGGATATGCTCATTCACCGGCTTCGCCCCAGGTTCCTTCAACATAGAAGCGTGGAACTCGTGGAGAGATCCGGGTGACCACCTCATAGTTGATGGTGTTTGCTGCGTGCGCCCAGGTGGTTACTGATTCTCCACCTTCACCAAAGATGATTGCCTCGGCACCTAAGAATTCGTTGGGGTTGATATCTGGGCCTAGATCAATCACGCACTGGTCCATGGCGATAGTTCCGCGTACCGGGTAGGTTTTCCCATTTATTGTCACCGGCGCACCAGTAGCTACGCGTGGCAGCCCGTCGGCGTAGCCCATAGGGATCAACGCCAGGTAGGTGTCTGCAGTAGTTTGGTAACGCAACCCGTAGGAGACACCTTGGCCAAGAGTGACCTTCTTGACGTTGGCAACCTTGGTCATCAGCCTCATTGCAGGACGCAGGCCGTAGGTTGCCGGGTTCTCCCCCTCGAATGGGCTCAGGCCATAAAGTCCCAGGCCAAGGCGCACCATTTCGTGGTGGGTGTCTGGACGCGACAAGATAGCCGGAGTATTGGCAATGTGGCGCATTTCCAGGTCAAAGCCTGCAGCCTCGACCATGTTGATGGCTTCATCAAAAGCGGCGAGCTGGATGTCTGTTTCGGGGCGGTCCGGCTCATCTGCGACGGCCAGGTGCGAGAACACGCCGACCACTCGCAGCAGTCCTTCGGACTGGTACCTGGAGGCACGCTCAATCAAGCCGGGGAAATCTGCCATGGTGGACCCATTGCGTCCCAGCCCGGTATCAACCTTGAGATGAATACGTGCAGGAGTCTGCACCGCCTGGGCTGCCGCTGCGATCAGGTCTAAGTCCCATCCGGAGACACCTAAATCAATACCGGCAGAGATGGCCTTTTCAAATGGAGTGTCGTTGGTGTGCAGCCAGGCGAGCATCGGAGCTTCGATACCTGCGTCGCGTAATCCGAGGGCCTCGGCCACGTGAGCGCAACCGATCCAGCGGGCGCCACCTTCCAGAGCAGCTTTGGCTACCTGTACTGCGCCATGTCCGTAGCCGTCTGCTTTGACGACTGCCATGACCTTGGCGGGGGCCACCAGATCCATGACCTGCTTGACGTTGCTGCGGATTGCGGAGAGATCAATGACAGCGCGACGTTCCCAACCAATGTAAGGAGCCGTGTCACCGGCTTCCGGCGCGTTGATTTCCTCAAGAGATTCAGAGTTCACCTATACATCTTCGCACTTTTCGCACGCTCTTGCCGCGCCATGGCAACGATAGGGAACGTGAGCTTCATTTAGGGCAAAAGTAAAGAGCCTGTTCTCGCAAAGAATATTTGCGAGAACAGGCTCTGAGAAGTTTTTGAAGTTGGTTACTTTAGCGTGCGCAGTTCGTCACGGATCTGCTCAAGCAGTGCAAGCTGCGGGTCTACCTCTTCTTCTTCTTCGGTGAGACCGCGACGACGCTCGAGGTGCTCAGTAGCCTTCTGCATTGGCATAACCAGTGCGAAGTAGACTGCTGCAGCGACCAACAGGAAGTTGACCAGCGCGGTAAGGAAGACACCGAACTTGATGTCGACACCCGAGATGGTGAGCAACAGGAAGCTGTCGAAGTTTGGCGAACCAACCAACGCAGCGATCAATGGCATCAGCACATTGTCTACCAGGGCTGTAACAACGGCGCCGAACGCAGCACCGATGACAACGGCAACCGCCAGATCGACGACGTTGCCCTTCATAATAAAATCGCGGAATCCCTTTAGCATGGTTTGAGCATACACAGGGAAAACATAGGTACACAGGACATTTGGTCGAAAAACTTATATTTTGTGAGAAATTCGGTTCCCGTTGGGGCAATTGTCTAGATTTTACGAAGCAGCATCCTATGAACGGAGTGGTCAGCACTCTTTCGAAGCACAAGTTGAGCCCGCCCACGGGTAGGCAAAACATTTTCTTCAAGGTTCGGCTCGTTGATGGATTTCCAAATGCCGTGCGCGGTTTCGCGTGCCTGCTCATCGGAAAGTTGCGCGTAACGGTGGAAGTAGCTGGCCGGGTCAGAGAATGCGCCGGAGCGCAGTTTCATGAATCGGCTGATGTACCACTCTTCAATATCTTTGGTCCGGGCATCCACATAGACCGAGAAATCAAAGAAGTCACTGAGCGCAAGACCCACCTTGCCATCGGTGCGGGTACGCGCCGGCTGCAAAACATTCAGCCCCTCAACAATCAGCACCTGAGGTGCTCGAATGACGTTGCGTTCCCCCGGGATGATGTCATAGGTCAGGTGTGAATAGACTGGCGCGCTGACTTCCGGGACGCCGGACTTCACGGCAGAGACAAAGCGCAGCAGTGCACGCCGGTCATAAGATTCTGGGAAGCCCTTGCGGTCCATGATTCCGCGGCGGTTCAGTTCCGCGTTGGGGTAAAGGAACCCGTCTGTGGTGATCAGTTGGACGTCAGGAGTTTCCGGCCAGCGGCGCAACATATCGCGCAACACGCGGGCGGTAGTGGATTTACCCACTGCTACCGAACCTGCCACGCCAATAACAAACGGGGTCTGTCTGGTTTGTTCACCAAGGAATGTGGTCGTTGCGCGGTGCGTAGCCCCGGCGCCCTGTACATAGAGGTACAGCAAACGGCTCAATGGCAGATAGACATCTCGGATCTCATCCAGGTCCAGGCCATCGCCTAGACCGCGGAGTCGAATGATGTCCTCTTCATTGAGGGGTTGTTCCATCTTGTTAGAGAGTCTGGCCCAGGTGTCTCGCTCAAGCTCAACAAAAGGAGTAATAGGTGTCTCTAACGTTCCTTGTGGTTCCACGAGGTCAAATTGTGCCAAGAATATGGTCGACACCCCAAATTCAACTTGTAGATTTCATTGGAAATTCAGCGAATTAGCTTTTTACGGTGACCTATGACACGCACTTTTTTGAGTGATGTGCCACGATTTCTCCCATCATTGGGGAATCAACCGGTACGCTTTTTCCTATGTGCGGAATTGTTGGATATGCAGGAGCCTCAAGCTCAGTCGCCGATCACGGCGCCCTTGACGTTCTAATTGAAGGTTTACGTCGGTTGGAGTACCGCGGTTATGACTCGGC